>DATFKQ010000136.1:0-4303 GCA_035268565.1 Desulfotignum sp.
TTTTGTGCGGAACTTTTCATCAATTCCCGGGCCCTGGTGGTGCACTACCAGGGAGACTGGTATTTTCCCACCTACGGGGATATGATTCCCGGATCACGCTTTGGACTGGATTATAGGTATGAGACCGATTACCGGGAGCTGCAGCAGCTGTTTGCACAGCAGGACAAGGGCAATTTGGTGATCCTGCCGCCGGTGCCCTACAACCCCTATGAAAATGACCTGCGCCTGAACCAGTACCCGCCGTTTCCCCCGTCTGCTGCGGACCGGCATTTTCTGGGCACCGACAATGTGGGCCGTGATATCCTGGCCCGGCTGGTGTACGGGTTCCGCACCGCTGTGTTGTTTTCTTTTTTCCTGCTGCTCATCAATTATACCATCGGCATTTTCATCGGGTGTGCCATGGGGTATTTCGGGGGGCGGTTCGATCTGTTTTTCCAGCGCATCATCGAGATCTGGTCCAATATCCCGTTTCTGTATGTCATCATTATAGTATCATCGATCCTGGTGCCCAGTTTCATGATCCTGCTGCTGATCATGGCTTTTTTCGGGTGGATCAGCATCACCTGGGTCATGCGCACCATGACCTACAAGGAAAAGGAGCGCGAATATGTCCTGGCCGTGAGAAGCCTGGGAGCATCGCATTTCCGCATCATTTTCCGTCATATCATTCCCAACACCATCTCCGTGATCGTGACCTACGCCCCTTTTGCCATCTCCAGCGGCATTGTGGCCCTGACCTCCCTGGATTACCTGGGATTCGGCCTGCCCGCCCCCACCCCGTCCTGGGGGGAGCTTCTCTCCCAGGGCTGGCAGAACATGGAAGCCTGGTGGATCTCCGCATCCGTGGTGGGCGCCCTGGTCATCACGCTCATGACCGTCACCTTCACCGGCGAAGGCATCCGTGAGGCTTTTGACCCCAAGCTCCACACCATCTACGAGTAGTGAATTAATAGGGGTCAGACCCCAATTAAGAGGGTTTAGAGATCAAGCATCAGGGTGGGACTTGACCCATTGTTTGACCAGGTCAACAAAGAGCAGAAAATCAGACAGCCTTTTTTTGAAAAGACCGAAAACAACCTCATCATCAATTTTTTCATACCGATGGACCAGCATGTTTCGAAACGATGCCATGTTCTGAAAGGTCATCAGCTGGTTTTCCGGTATAATCCCCTGTTCGTGCAATACCGAAAACAGATCCCTGTATCCGGCCGGTTCTCTGAAAGCACAGAAGGAAACCAGATGATTGGCAATGTCAATGACTTCTTCGATGGCCAGATGAAGATACCGCTCCACAAACGCCCTGCTTCTGGCATCATTGAGATATTTATCCCAGTTGATATCGTCAGCTGCCTCAAGGCCGGAGACATAACTCTGGAGATTGGATATTTTTCGTGAAAGCAGCTCGTTGTCAACCATGTTACACCGCAAAAGTTTTGTACAAGTGACGGGTATCCAGGTATTCCCGTCTGGAAAAGGTTTCCTGCCGGATGCGTTCTCCTGGATCCCCTTCGAAAATCAGATAACCGTATTTGAGAATCTGGTGCTGAAGGAGCACCCCGGCCTGATGAAAAATAACAAGGTCCACATCCCTGCCCAGATGATTGGACAATTCAGTTTCCATTGACAGCCTTTCAAACCCGTTCACGCTGCAAAAGGAAACAACAGCGATATCCAGATCACTGGCAGATGTCATTCGTCCCCTGGCTGCCGACCCGAACAGGTATGCAGCGGCAATGTCAGCATGAGAAGCTGCAAATGTCTGCATCCGGGAACGTAATGCTGCATTGTCAATCTTACCATCCATCATCCAATCCATTTTTCAGAAAATCATTGTTTTTAAGCGCGCCCGGCACGTCCGGATCAAAAAGAACCATTATGGAAAATGCATATCAAAAAACGATCTGTTGACCAGTTCTTTCAGGCTTTGCTGTGCCGCCAGGGCCTGGCTGTTAATAAAAAGTGTATCCAAATTGTCTGGTGCCGTCAAGATCAATTCACGCGAGGAACAAGCGCATGAAGCGGCATATCTCTTTTTGGAGCCCTGCCGGTCGCGGGAATCACGGTAATTAACTCACCATACATATTGCAAGCGGTCCCCATGCAGTGTGAGGATTTTTCGTTGTCAGGTAAGATCCCTGAAAATGGCTGGATTCAGCAATGGATATGGAAAATACTTTCTTGATTCTGTACCTGAAGCACGCTATTATTACATAACAGCATTTGAACAGGAAAGGCTCATGTTTCTAAAGCGTTATATCCATAATTACAAACAGGGTTTGGTTGTTTTATAGAAGCCAAAAATAAAATATAATTTTTTGCGGGTTGGAAACATCTTCCAGGATTGCCCACGTAAATAGAGCATTTAAGACCGGGTACAGGAGAAAAGAAATGAACGTCATAGACAAAGGGTCGCTGACATTAGAAGAACAAACAGATCCGGTAAAAAATCAAAAGTTATATGATTTGGCCAAAAAATATATCTGGTGGAAAGATCCAAAAGATGCAGTGGCTGACCAGAATCATTTCATGGCTCAAATTATGACGTTAGGAGTTGTCGAAGATTGTGTATGGGTGCTTGGAAATATTGGAGAAGGACCTTTTGTTTCTGCTTTGCGAGAACCGCCTATCGGTGTTTTTAACGGAAAGTCCTGGCATTTTTGGCATTACAAATTAGGGATAGCATCTCATCCTTCAGAGATTCCACCATTACCAAATAGAAATCGGAGAAAAACATGAAAATGTTTTCCCCAAGCTTTGAGATTCTTCCTGAGCCCCAAAAGAATATCTGGGCTGAGCTATCCGAAATTCCAAAACATTTTGTTTTGTATGGTGGTACCGCTATAGCGCTTCGCCTTAATCACAGACAATCGGTTGATTTCGATTTTTTCACATCGCAACCGATTGAAGCCGATGCCCTGTTATGCCAAAAGTTTTTAGAAGGCTCCCAGATCATCCAACAAGCGCCAAACACACTCACTGTAATTGTTGACCGCAATGGGCCTGTAAAGATTTCATTCTTTGGAGCAATTGGTGTGGGTAAGATCAACCCCCCTGAATTAACACGAGATGGAACACTCCTTGTAGCTTCAATGAATGATTTGTTTGCCCATAAATTAAAAGTTTTGTTACAAAGGGTTGAGGTTAAAGATTATATAGATATTGCGGCTATGCTTAAATCTGGTTATTCCTTATTACATGGCATTTCCGGAGCAAAATCCTTATGGGACAACTTACCAGTGATGGAATGTCTCAGGAGCCTTTGTTATTTTGAGGGTGGGGATTTTCGCAAATTGCTTGATGATGACCGCAAAATTATTATCAATGCAGTCAAAGGTATCAAATTGGATCAATTGGAATCCGTAAAGCTGACTGACTCTCTTTCTGATTATCAACCACCCCCGGCCTGAACGCTGGAATTAATCGGGGAATTAACAGGGGGCAAAATTAATAGGAATTAATACACTTTTCTTCTGGAAAAGCCTTTGCCCAGCACGTTGAATGTGTTTTCCGTGATGACAAATGCGTCGGAATCGATGTTGAACACGATCTCTTCAATGCGTTTGATCTGGTAGGTGTTGGCCACGGTGAGGATGACATCCTTTGCTTCTCCTGTATAGGCCCCGGTACCCTTGAGGAAAGTGGCGCCCCGCTGCAGTTTTTTCATGATCTCATCGGCAATGGCTTTGGGGTGGCGGGAGATGATGAGGATCATTTTGCGCTGGTTGAACAGGGCCATGCAGTATTCAATGGCCTGGGAGGAAATATAGGAGGTGGCCATGGAATACAGGATGATGTCTGTTTCCAGATACCCGAAGCTGCACAAAAACAGTACAAAGTTGAACATGAAATTATAGGTACCGATACGCAGGCTGAATTTCTGGTTCAATAATATGGAGATGATGTCATTGCCGCCGCCGGATCCCAGGGACCGGAAAATAAGGCCGGCGCCGGCTCCCACCAGGGTCCCGCCGGCAAGGGCTGCCAGCCAGATGTCAGTGATGCCGATTGTGATATTGACCAGGTCAATGAACAGGGTCAGCACACCTGCCCCGAAAAGGCTGTAGTATAAAAACCGTTTGCTGATGAATTTCCAGCCGATGATGAATACAGGAACATTTAAGATCAGATACCAGATCCCCGGGGTGAGAATGCCGGAGTTGTAATAGATCAGCAGGCCCAGGCCGGAAAACCCGCCGGTGATCATGCCGTGGGGAATGATGATGCCCTTGATGCCCACGGCCAGAATCAGGCTGCCCAGGGTGATGAGAAACAGGTTCCAGGGGATGGAATACACGATATTGTA
>DATFKQ010000137.1:0-45132 GCA_035268565.1 Desulfotignum sp.
CAATGAAGTGCGGCATCCCGTCCTCTGGTTGAAAACCATGCCGGCATCTTTTACCAGGCCCCCTCCGACGCTGACGGTCCGTTCACAGGACACCACCAGGGGCTCCCCGTAGAAGCGCATGCTGCTATAGCAAATATTCAGCCCTGCTCCCACATACCACTGAGGTTCTGCGCGCGTTTTTGGTTCCGGCGGCAGGAAATTGTGCGTATTTTTTTAGCAGGCAGGTGTAACGGAATACAAAAATCCAGGGTTGCATAAAGCATAATGCATCTTATTTTTTGGATATGGATTACGCGGATAAGGGCAAACTCCCACCAAGTATCAGAAAGGAGACGGAAAAATGAAAGACGCACAGAATCTGCATTTAAAAGTACAGGAACTATGTGACTGCTTTGCAACCACAGATCCCCTCAAGGAAATGTCCGAAATCAAGGGCGACGAGGACCGTGTGGAAGCAGCACTGAAGTGGCTGGCGCTGTCAGCTCTGCACGGGATAAATGATAATGCCAAAAAAATCAAGATAAAGAAAACCAGTGACGGAAAAGTGTCCGTTACTGCAGAATACCGGGACAGTGAACTGCCCTCTCCCGGTCCGGATGTGGCAGACCGGATTTTTGAGGTGGCAAGGGAAATGATACACCTTGAGGATAAAAAAGGAAAAAGCGAATTTGCCCTTGGTCTGCGCGAATCAAGCCTGGATCTCAAAATATCAGTCAAAGACAAGGATGACTATAAAAAGGTGAGCATTAAGTTCCCTTAATTTTTCCGGACAGCTGCAGCCGCTTCCTGCATCGCTTCGCTGAAGGTGGGATGGCTGTGGACCATGCGGGTAATGTCTTTTGCAGCAGTACCTGATTCCATGGCCAGCACCCCTTCTGCAATCATTTCCGACGCTCTGGCACCGATAATATGCACCCCCAGAATGCGGTCAGACTTTTCATGAACAATGAGTTTGACAAATCCGTCTGTTTCCCCCAGACACCGGGCACGGCCCGTACCTGAAAAAGGATAGGTACCCGTAAGAAACGGTATTTTCCGGGCTTTCACTTCTTCCTGGGTCATGCCGGCACCGGCTGCTTCAGGCGCGGTGTAAATCACTGAAGGCAGGGTGTCGTAATTGACTTCACCGGGCAGGCCTGCCATGCACTCTGCTGCTGCAGCACCTTCTGCAGACGCCTTGTGGGCCAGCATGGGGCCGGGGATGATATCACCGATGGCATAGATTGACGGCACGCGGGTCCGGTAGGCTGCATCCACGACAACCCGGCCGCTTTCCGGGTCTATCTCCACCCCGAGTTCCGCAAGCCCCAGGCCGTCAAGCCGGGGCCGCCGCCCCACTGACACCAGCAGGCGGTCAACAATAAGGGTTTCAGATGTGTCTTTGGATGCGACCGATACCGCCACCTGGCCGTCTTTTACAACAGCCTGCCTGACCGCTGTTTTCAGGCGGATGTCCATTCCCTGGTTTTTCAGCACCCGCGTCAGGGTCCGTGCCACCTGGCCGTCTGTGTTCCCGGCTGCCCTGGGCATCGCTTCAATCACTGTAACCTGTGATCCAAGCCGCTGCCACACCGATCCCAGCTCAAGGCCCACATAACCCGCCCCCACAATGCCCAGGCGGTCCGGAACGGTATCAAAAGCCAGTGCCTGGGTGGAGGTGACAACTTTTGTGCCGTCAAAATCAAGACCGGGCAGGTTATTGGGAACGCTGCCGGTGGCAACCAGAATAAAGCGGGCCGGCACAATCAGTTCCCTGTCACTGGCACCGGTTTTTTCATCCCGGGTGACATGGACACGGTCTGGTGCTGCTACACGGGCTGTGCCGTGGATAATGTCAATTCCGGTATGTTCCAGAAGCTGCCGGAGGTTTTTGGTCAGTCCTTCCACCACCTGGTTTTTTCGGGACATCATACGTTCCAGATCCAGCCGGACATCGGATATTTCAATGCCGTGGGCTGCCATACCCTGCCGGGCATGATAGTACTGTTCACTTGAATCAAGCAGGGCCTTGCTCGGGATGCACCCCACATTCAGACAGACCCCGCCCAGTGTTTTTTCCTTTTCAACAACAGCGGTGTCAAACCCCAGTTGTGCAGCACGCAGGGCAGCAGAATAACCGCCTGGTCCAGATCCAATGACCACCACATCATAGGCGTGTTTTTTTTGCATGTTAAATCTCCAAAAGCATCTGTTCGGGATTTTCAATACAGGCCTTTATCTGTTTGAGAAAGGTGACAGCCTCCCTGCCGTCCACGATGCGGTGGTCATAGCTCAAGGCTACATACATCATGGGCCGTATGACCACCTGGTCATCAACCACCACCGGCCGTTTTTCAATTTTGTGCATGCCCAGGATGCCGCTCTGGGGCGAGTTGAGAATCGGGGTGCTTAAAAGGGACCCGTAAATGCCGCCGTTGCTGATGGTAAAAGTCCCGCCTTCAAGGTCTGCAAGTGCCAGCCGGTTGGTTTGTACTTTTTCCACCAGATCGGCAAGGGCTTTTTCAATACCGGCAAAACCCAGCCGGTCCGCGTGCCTGATTACCGGGACCACCAGGCCTTTTCCCGATCCAATGGCCACACCCACATGATAGTAGTGATGATAGACAATATCTTTGCCGTCAATGAAGGCATTCACCTTAGGGCATTGTGCAAGTGCCGAGATACAGGCTTTGGTAAAAAAGGACATGTACCCAAGTGAAATTTGGTGTTTTTCTTTGAACAGTTCTTTATATGCCTGGCGCAGGGCCATAACCCTGCTCATATCGATTTCATTGAAGGTGGTCAGCATGGCGGTATTCTGCCGGGCCGCGAGCAGATGGTCTGCAATACGGCGCCTGATGGGTGTCATGGGTTTGCGGGTGACCGGTTCGTCCGGACCGGACAGATCCTGTGAAAAGGCAGCCGTCAGCCGGTCCGGTGCAGCCGTTTCTTCCGCAGAACTGCCCTGGTCTCGCTCCTTATCAGATTCTGGAATGCCCGTTTCAAAGGATTTTTTCCCGGATGATTCCAAAAAAAGCAGCACATCGCCCTTTGTGATCAGACCGCCTGGTCCGCTGGCAGTGATATGGGCCAGGTCGACCTGATTCTCCTCTGCCAGGCGCCTTGCAGACGGAGAGATATTGTCGTTTCGGGTTACGTCAATTGGCGGTTTTTCCTCTGTTTTCCGGGCAGCCTTTTCTTCCGGTTCTTTTTCAGCTTCCAGGTCTGTTTTTTGCGGCTGATCAGGGGCCGCTTTTTTTTCAAAGGACCCGGACACGCCTGCCGTACTTTTTTCAGATGGCTGTTCTGGTGTTTTTTCGGCGGTTTCTTCCTGTTTTTCTCTGCTGACCTCAATTTCAGCCACCACCGTTCCGATGGATACGGTTTCCCCTTCTGCAACCTTGATTCTGAGTTTCCCGCCGGTGTCTGCTGTCACTTCCAGGGTGATTTTATCGGTTTCAATGACAAACAGCGGATCATCCGTTTTAACGGTGTCACCGTCATTTTTCAACCACTGGACCAGAAGGGCCTCTGTGACGGATTCGCCAACGCTTGGAACGGTTACCTCAAGTGACATGATGACTCCTTTAAAATGCTGTAAACAATGTGGTCTGTCTTCCGGCCGGCGGATTCAAAGGGCTAATGCCTTTTTGATTATTGCTGCCTGTTCCTGTTTGTGCACACCCGCGTATCCGGTGGCAGGCGATGACTGTGCCGGTCTGGCCACGCAAAGGACATGAGAACCCACCAGTTTTTCCAGCCTGGGCCGGATGAAATCCGCCCCTCCCATGTTGACGGGTTCTTCCTGTACCCAGTACCACTGCGGGTTATGCTTGTACCGGGCAAGTATGTTCTGCAGCAGTTTTTCTGGAAAGGGATAAAACTGTTCAATCCGGATGAGCGCCACCCGGGTCTGTTCCAATGCAGCCCGTGCCTGCAGAAGATCATAATAAATCTTACCGCTGCAGAACACCACCCGCTCAGGATTTTCGCTTTTTTCCGGGTCATCCAGAATTTCACTGAAACTGCCTGCAGCCAGTTCCGCCTGTTCACAAACCGCCATGGGATGCCGCAGCAGGCTTTTGGGGGTCAGGACAACCAGTGGTTTTCGAAATGTCCGGACCATCTGCCGCCGCAGCAGATGAAAATACTGGGCCGGTGTGGTGGGGCTGCAGACCTGCAGGTTGTCATTGGCGCACAACTGGAGAAACCGTTCCGGCCGGGCGCTGGAATGTTCCGGCCCCAGACCCTCGTATCCGTGGGGCAGAAGAAGGACCAGGCCGTTCAGACGCTGCCATTTGGATTCTCCGCTGGCGATATACAGATCAATTACCGCCTGGGCATTGTTTGCAAAATCGCCGAACTGGGCCTCCCACAGGGTGAGTACCCCGGGGCGTGCCAGCGCATATCCATATTCAAATCCCAGGACCCCTGCTTCAGACAAAAAACTGTCATAGACCCTGTATGCTGACTGATCCGGGGCAATATGGTTCAGCGGGATCCACAACTCACCGGTTTTAATATCAGGTAACACGCTGTGGCGCTGGGAAAAGGTGCCGCGGCCGCTGTCCTGGCCGCTCAGCCGGACAGGGATGCCCTGGGCAAGAAGGGAGGCAAATGCCAGTGCTTCTGCTGTACCCCAGTCAATGTTTCTGCCCTGCAATACTGTGTCAAGCCGTTTCTCCAGCAGCCGTTCCAGTTTGTTGTATATGGCAAATCCGGCCGGGATTTTGTACAGCTTTCGGGCAAAATTTTCCAGCCGGTCCTTTTCCACGGCAGTATCTGCCTTTTCATGGGAATACCTGCCTGAAATGCTGCCCCATTCCGGATAAAACCGGGTTTCCGGAAAAGTGCATGTACTGTCTCTGACACCGGCAAATGCAGTTTCCATTTCCTGTTTTGCCGGCCCTGCAATGGCTTCGGGCTTTTCAGAAGAAATGATTTTTTCGGCGACCAGCCTGTCAGCATACACCCGGTCAAGGGGGGGGCGGGAGCGGATGCGTTCGTACATCCGGGGCTGGGTAAAATAGGGTTCATCTCCTTCATTATGGCCGTATCTGCGGTAACAGATCACATCGATCACCACGTCCTTGTGGAAAGCCGCCCGGTAGGCCGCTGCCAGCTGCACCACATGCACAGCGGCTTCCGGATCTTCGCCGTGAACGTGGAAAACAGGGACCATGAGCATTTTGGCTATATCCGTGGAATAGCGGCTGGAACGGGCATTTTCCGGGGTGGTGGTGTACCCGATCTGGTTGTTGATGATCACATGAATGGTTCCGCCGGTATGAAATCCCTTGAGCTGGGACATGTTCAGGGTTTCAGCCACAATCCCCTGTCCGGAGAATGCGGCATCGCCGTGGAGCAGAAGGGGCAGCACCCGGGTTATGCCGGAAGGACCTGCCAGTTCCTGCCTGGCCCTGGCAAATCCCTGGACCACCGGGTCCACCGATTCCAGGTGGCTGGGATTGTCCATGAGACACACCCGCAGGTTTTTTCCGGCGGGCGTGTTAATATCTGCCAGATACCCGTTGTGGTATTTTACATCTCCGGCACCGGTGAGCGCTGCAGGATCATAACAGCTTTCAAAAGCCTTGAAAATATCTGCGTAAGGCCTTTCAAGCACCTGGGTCTGAACGCTTAACCGCCCCCGGTGGGCCATGCCCAGGATCACCTCCCAGCAGCCGGCCTCTGACACCCGGTTGAAAAGGGCGTGGACCATGGGAACGATCACCTCGGCGCCCTCCAGGGAAAATCGGGTCTGGCCCGGATATTTCTTGTTCAAAAACTGTTCAAAAACGCTGGTGCAGATCAGTTTTTCCAGGATCGCGATTTTTTCTTTGGCGGTAAATTCCGGGCGGTTTTTCACAGGCTCCATCCTTTGCTGGAGCCACTGCCTTTCTTCCGGATCCTGCAGGTGCATATATTCCACACCAATGGAACGGCAATAGGTTTCTTTGAGCCGGCTGATGATATCCCTGAGTCGGGCCCTGCCTGAATCAGAAAAACCGGGGGTATAAAACTGCGTATCCAGCTGATCCAGAGACAGATTGAATGCCGCAGGGTTCAGCAGCGGGTGATCCGCAGGACATGCTGAAAGCGGGTCCATGCAGGCCATCAGGTGGCCCAGATCACGGTACCGGTATATCAGTGATTCCACACGGGCCTGCTGCAGGACCGCGTCCTGTGTGCAGGCGGTTCGATCTCCTGCCTGTTCTTTATTACCAAGGTCGAATCCTTTAAAGAAAAACTGCCAGTCCCGGGGTACTGCATCTGGATCATCTTTCCATTTTTTATACAGGGTCTCTGTATATTCCGCATTCCACATGTCAGGTGGTACCATATTGGTCTTTTCCTTTCAGAAAAACAAAAATCCTGTATCATAAGGATTTGCCGGATGTGAGAAATGTCAAGCAAATGCATGCGGATAATTTTATATCCCGCCTATTCGTTTAGAAACGGCATTTTATCTGGCGGCCGTCTTTCCGGAACATAGGTGTCGGGTATTTTCCCCTGGTTCCATTCCTGTGAAACATACAGGTTGCAGTAGCAGCTGCCGTACTCCGCGACATCAGGTCCGCGGTAGACACAGGGGCAGATGATATCCCTGTCTTTTTCCCGGTCACCGCACAGCAGCCGGCAGGGACATCCCATGTAACCGTATCGATTCTTGTTTTTCACAAGCCCTTCAAGCAGATCGTATACCACTTTTTTATCCCGGTTAAAATAGTATCCTTTGGGTTCCTGGACTTTTTTCAACATGTTGTACAATTTGTCTAAATCTTCCACAAAAACCTCCGGGTTGTGAATGGTTTAAAATATCGGAAGCATGTTTCAAATATCGGACACAAGGCTTCTGTCATGTAATGTCCTGGGTGTAGGTTTTCGGATCAATTCCGTAGAGTGCAGCAGAATTTTCACCGAAAATCATATTTTTTATTTTACCGTCAGGTGCTCCCAGCGGGGAAAATCCATATTGTGCCTGCATTTTTTCAGGAATCTCAAACCGGCGCAATGCCTCAATCTGCCACTGGGGTGAACCAAACCAGACAGAATCAGTTCCCCAGCAGACATGGTCCGCACCCATCTCCTTGATCAGTGTGCCCAGGATCCCTGCGCAAAGGCCGGGATAGGCCGCACAGGAGCCGGCAAAAACCGCCCCGAGTTCTGCATAGACATTGTCGACCTGATACTGGTCCGGTATCTGGGAAAGATCGCTCACCCAGTTGATTTTTCCCTGCCTTTCAAACCGGTCTGCATCATTTTTTTGGGGGATGACGTGTTCTATGGCAGAATGATAAATAATAAAATTCAGATCCGGCCAGTCCCTTGCTGCTGCACCCACATCATCTACCTGCGCATGGGCGGATAATTCTGTGGACAGCCGAGATTTATAATCTGCCGGCAGGAGTCCTTTGTGAATGCATATGTTTTTTATGCCGGCTTTTTGTAATTTTTCATAGGCCGGATAGACAAGGTGTTCGTCGTCAAGGCGCCAGGGGAATTTTGAAGTACCTCCAGGGTCCCCCAGGGTATAGCCTTTTACCGCATCCGGTTCCATTTCAAGGGCCTGATCCAGGTCATCCATCCATCCGGGTTGTCCCGGCGTCATGACGGCATGGGCCAGAAGTGAACGCTTTCCGGTTCTTTTATTAACCTTTTCCCGGGTGTTGAGGGCCTGGGCATTGCTCAGAAACCAGGCATCCTTGTCATCATTGGGGGCATTGCTCAAAACCGCTGCTCTGGTCTGGCTCTGCTGGAAAACTTCCCGAAAAAAATTTTCAAACTGAATGTCCTGGATATCGTGTCCGGCTGAATTCTTGCCAGGCTGCCATTCATCGGCAGCCTGCCTGAGGGAGAGCAGCCCTTCAGGTGAGGGAAATTTTTCGCGCACATAGTGGACCTGGACGTCGAAAATGAACTGGTGCGCAAATTTTTCAATGCTGCTTCTGGCAGTTTCAGGATCTGCTGCTTCTGCTGCATTCACTGAAAAAAAATGGCCGAAAACTGCATTCAGGGCAAGGAATGATGCGGCAAGACCCATCTGGCTCTTGATAAAGGCCCGGCGGTCCATGCCGTGCCGGGACCCATAGTTTCCGGCCAGGCGGAATAATTCTCTGAGCACTTCGGGCCGGGTATGATGCCCTGCAATCAGACAGTCCGGTTCTGCTGCAGGCCGGCTTTGTACACGGTGGGTTGTTTTCATGGCCGTTATTCCTTTTGTGTGTAATATGTCATGGCTTTGGGCAGATATTCTTTTATCTGGGCGATGCGTGTTGCATGGGCAGGATGCGTGCTTAAAAATTCCGGGGGAGCCCCTTTTTGTCCCTGTTTTTTCATCCTGGACCAGAAATCAACCGCCTGTCTCGGGTCGTAACCGGCCATGGCCATGAAAATCAGCCCCATCTGGTCAGCTTCTGTTTCATGCAGCCGGCTGTAGGGCAGCATAATGCCCACCTGGGTACCCGCGCCGTAGGCGGCCATGAGCAGCTCCCGGGTCATGGCCGGCTGCTGTGAAAGGGCGGTTGCAAGAGCCATACCGCCCAGCTGGTTCAATAATGACTGGCTCATTCTTTCATTGCCGTGCTGTGCCACTGCATGGGCAATCTCATGGCCCATAATGGTGGCAAGGCCGTTTTCTCCCCGGGCGATTTCTAAAATACCTGTATAAACAGCCACCTTGCCGCCGGCCATGGCCCAGGCATTCACCCCGGGGTCTTTTATCAGGTTGAATTCCCAGTTGTATCCATCCAGCATTCCGGATTTGTTCTGTTCCCGGAAATAACGTTCCACAGCCTGGCTGATGCGGTTGCCCACCTGTGCAACCATCCGGGCATCAGGGGTATTGGTGATGACCTCATGTTTGGACATGAAATCACCATACTGATCAGCACTCATGGCCATCAGCTGATCAGAGGGCACCAGTTCAAGCTGGGTACGTCCTGTAATCGGTACAGTACTGCAGCCCAGGCCCAGCAGGATAAAAACCAGTACCAGAAAATAAAGACGGTTTTTTGTTTTGGACATGACAGATCCCTTTTTGTATGTGTCATCAACCCGCCGGTCATCTTGACACCAGATTGCGCCCATTGGGCCTGATTCCAAGTTAATTATTCATGATGCGGCTGAAAAGCATTCCTCTGGCGCTTCAGAATTACAAAGAAATCACTCGGCTGTTTCTTGAATCTCTTCGCCGGCAGCTTCCACATCCTCACCCATGCCCTGCATGGTGTTACAGCTGACCGAAAAAAAACCCAGCGACATAAGCAATAAAATGGTAATCCAGTTTTTTAAAAGTTTCTGCATAGCTCCTCCAGATTTTTTTCAGGTTTGGGTAATACCGGATATTCATTGGTACAGGTACAATCGGCAGTCATAAAAAACACCGCCGGTTCATGACCAGTATTGTATGTTGAAATGCAGGAAACCGCCATTGGTAAATGTCTGTACTTTGGCATGCCAAATCATGCAGATAACTACGGCAGACCTCTTGGGACTGCTTTAGGACATGCAGTGATTCAGTATCAGGCTTGTGGGGAAAAATACGTTCGGCAGAATGCAAATGGCACGCTGATAACGTGCCATTTCAATATCCTGGCGGTGCTTTCCAGGCTTTATTACCACGGCATTTTACGTACTGCCGGTCAGGGTCTTGATCCTGTTGAATGCTGTCATTTCTTCCAGCCAGTCTTGGGGAACTGCTGCCAGTCCGTTATGGATGCCCAGAATAAAGCCGCACAGAATTCCCCTGGCCGAAGAATCGCCGCCGGCCATGATATTTTCGATCAGCGCGGTTTTCAGGTCTTTTGGGTACCGGGCGATGAGGTGGATGGTGCCGGGCAGGGCATCAGGGGTTTCACAGGCCTGACCAAAACCAGAGATGGCCTGGGTGGTCTCTTTTTCCACACTGGCAAGGCCCTTGTCCACCAGGCCTGCGATCTGAGATCCGGACGGCAGCTGTTCTGCCGCGGACCGGATGGCGGCCGCCGGCACGGATCCATTGGCGGTCTCCAGGGCAGTCTGCGCAAAGAAGCGGGCGGCTTCCAGAACAAGGGGCTGGTTGTGGGTCATGGCGGTCTGTTTCTTGGCACAATCAATGAACGCGTCGGCATCGTGGGCATAAAACAAAGCCAGGGGCACCATGCGTGAAGCCCCTCCCAGATCGGTGGAGGCTGATCCGGCTGCTGCCGGTGATTTACCTGCCTGAAAACCGGCCAGGGTTTTTTTGGTGGCGCCGTCAAAGTATCCCTCATAATTGTCAAAAAGGGCCTGCCACCGGTCGGCAAAATCATCCAGGTCAAAGCCGTTGCAATCATACAAAGATTCCAGCAGCACCAGCATCTGGTCACCGTAATGGGTAAAATCCCCTTTTTGTCTGTTTTTGTGGAAAGGGGCGATTTCAGGGGCTGTCAGATGTTCCAGACGTCCGTACTGCTCTTTTATCCGGGATACATCATACACCCAGTGAACACCCAGAGCCAGTGCATCTGCTGCAAATGCGGCCGTGACACCGGACACCATTTTCTGATGAATATCGGTCTTGTCCATTATATTCCTCCTCTGTGGATTGCGGTATATGAATGTGGGGAGCACTGATCAGATTGTGAAGCATGCTGCAGCGATTTTCAAGAAAAAACTGTGCAGGTCCGGACTGTGCCGGGACACAATATGCCATTGCGTCAGGCTACAGTCGCTGGATGATATACAAAAACATGGGCAGGCGGCTGACAGTCTTCAGCCGGTAGAAATCATAAAGCACTTCCCGGGAGGGCCGGGCAAATGTCAGGGGAGACAGGTACACACTGCCCTTGGGCTGGGCGTGGTTGAGGCGGTGGCGGACCAGGTCCAGAACTGCCCGGGTGTGATCCGGGGACAACAGGGTATCCATGACAAAATTGCCGGTCATTTCAATGCGGTCACAGGCCTGGTTGATGGCCTGCATTCTGTCGAATGCCAGTCCCACCTTCCGGGCGGTGACGGGTTTTCCCAGCTGGTCCAGGGTGGACGGATCAAAGGATTCCAGGCCGATATTGATGAAGGTCTCAAAGGGCAGTGCATTCAGGGATGCAAACAGGTGCGGGTCTGCGTCAAGCAGCGAATCCACGCTGCCGAACAGATACAGCCGGGGCTGGGTCATGTAGCTGCGTGCAAACCCGAACCAATCATAACTTTCTCTGGCTGCAGACACAATCAGGTCAGCCGGCGCGTTCAAAGCATCATGCTCTCCTAAGAAAAGGGCATTGTAATTCACCAGGTCGCTGCTGTAAAGGCGGGCCAGATTCCGGATCTGCCGCCGGATATCATCCAGGGTGCGTGGAAAGAACGGTTTTTTGTTCTTCACCTTGCAGAACCGGCATTTGTACAGGCATCCGTCGGCAATGGTCAAGGGGATCACGTTGTAGTCCGAATGCCTGGCATCCGGCGGCAGCACCGTGGTTCTGGCACCGCAGATCTCAAACAGGTTTTGGGCCTTGTTCTCCAGAGCTGCTTTTGTGATCGTTTTCACCTGGGCGAGCCATTCAGCAGCCCGGGCGGGCATATCAGAACGGCCTTCCGGTACGGCCGCCAGAAGTTTGGGCCAGTCCTGATAGATTCTGGCCACTTCCGGTTCTTCAAAGGGACGTCCTCCCAGCAGCGAATTGGTCGGGTAGATGAAATTGGGCAGGTAATATTCACCGATGGCTTCATACACCCCGGCATATCCGCCGCTGGAATAGTATATCCAGTCATTGCCCATGGTCCGCTTGAGCCATTCCGACGGATGGAGCCAGTGCCGGGTTTTGGATCTGGCATGCCGGATTTCATGGTTCAAGTTGAATTCCAGTATCATCTCCCTGGTTTCCATTCGGGTAAAAATGCCGTATTTCACCGGATAACTGACCTTGGTATAGGCATTGTTTCCCCGGATATTCAGGGAGATGGAAAGGTCATCGGATTGAAAGGCTTTTTCCGGATGTGTTATCTCAAAAGGATCTTTTAAATGAAGCAAAAGCAAATCTGCCCTGTTTTGTGATTTACCCCTGGGTGCCGCCTTCACGGCTGGACATCGCTTGAAAATCAAACCATTATATTATAATTTTCTTATGCTTCATGGCAATGGTTTTTTTGATTGACTGGATATTTGCCATAAGCATGCCGGGCTTTCGATCGCTCTGTGCAGCACGCTGTCCCGGGGCCCGCCCCTGGTGGTGTCCTGTGCCCGGACCGAGGTCTGCGGGGGCCGGTTTACATACGAACAATGACGTGCGGCATCCCGTCCTCTGGTTGAAAACCATGCCGGCATCTTTTACCAGGCCCCCTCCGACGCTGACGGTCCGTTCACAGGACACCACCAGGGGCTCCCCGTTGAAGCGCATGCTGCTATAGCAAATATTCAGTTGATTGATTTTGTTTCCCTGATTTCCTTTTCCCGGGTTGATGCCGCACGCATGCCGCCTCTGTTGTGCAGGGGGTGCCTGTCCCGGGGGTATCAGGGATATTTTTGTCATAAACGGCTTCTATTGCCAGGTGTTGACCCTTCCAGAGAAAACGGGTAATACAGGGCCTGAATGAACAACAGAAACAAAGGCGGATAACAGTGAAAGTGCTATTTTTGGAACCCTTTTTCGGCGGTTCTCACCAGGATTTTGCCGCAGGTTTCGCAGCCCACTCCAGGCATGATGTGACCCTGATGACCCTGGGGCCCAGGTTCTGGAAATGGCGCATGCGGGGAGCGGCTCTGGCGTTTTTGCAGAAGATAAAAGATATAGCCGCCTATGACCTGGTGTTTGCCACAGACATGATGAATGTGGCTGATTTTATGGCACTGTCAGGGCCGGGCCGTCCGCCTCTGGTAATGTATTTTCATGAAAACCAGCTGTCCTATCCCCTTTCTTCCAGGGCTAAAAAGACAGCACCGGAAGTGGATCTGGGATTTATCAATATCATCTCTGCCCTGGCTGCTGACCAGGTGTTTTTCAACTCAAAATTTCATTTGAACGCATTTGCAAAGCAGGCCCGGAAACTGATAAGGCAGATGCCGGAGCCCCGTCCGTCAGGAATGGTCACCGGCATTTTACAAAAGACCCGGGTGGTCTATCCAGGATGCTGGTTTCCGGCAGAGCCGTTTTCTGTGGCACAGGCGCCGTCAGATCCGCCATTGATTATATGGAACCACCGGTGGGAGTATGACAAACAGCCGGATGTTTTTTTCCGGGTGCTCGGCAAACTCAGGGACAAAGGGGTGCCATTTTCTCTGGCAGTGATGGGAGAGCGGTATGACCGGTATCCTGCAGTGTTTGACAGGGCGGAACAAACTTTTGGCGACCAGATAAAAGTGTTCGGGTATGTGCCGTCCCGGGATGCGTATCACGCCTGGCTGGCCCGGGGCAGTGTGGTGGTTTCCACTGCCATCCAGGAGAATTTTGGCATCTCCGTGGTGGAAGCGGTGCGGTTCGGCTGCCTTCCCCTGCTGCCCCAGAGGCTGTCTTATCCGGAGATCATGCCAAAAAAATTTCACCGTGACATTCTTTACCGGTCTGAAACCCAGCTTGTGGAAAAACTGGCAAACCATCTTTTACACCCTGGGGCCAATCAGTCTCTGCAAAAAGCGTTGTGTGATCATGTACAGCAGTTTTCCTGGGAAATTATGGGGCCGCAATACGACAACCTGCTGGAAAACCGGCAAAAACAAGGGATCAACCCTGCAGGCAGCTGCATGTAAATGGTGCCATCCCTATACCAGGGTGTCCTGCCCCATACATAGCCCTGTGTCCGGCCGGGATACACGCGGGGGTGACAATTGCGGTAGACAATCTCCCCTCAGGGGTATTCAACATACCGGACCTGGGGACAGTTGCCCTGGAAACCATTATCTGGATATTTGCCATAAGCATACCGGGCTTTCGATCGCGCTCTGTGCAGCAAGCTGTCCCAGGGCCCGCCCCTGGCGGTGTCCTGTGCCCGGCCCGAGGTCTGCGGGGGCCGGTTTACATACGACCAATGAAGTGCGGCATCCCGTCCTCTGGTTGAAAACCATGCCGGCATCTTTTACCAGGCCCCCTCCGACGCTGACGGTCCGTTCACAGGACACCACCAGGGGCTCCCCCGTAGAAGCGCATGCTGCTATAGCAAATATTCAGACCATTATTGTCTGACTTGATAAACCTGGGCGTTTACGGTATAGAGGAATAAGGAGTTTCCATCCGGATTTTTTTATATGAAAGAACGCTCTGCGGACCGGTTCTTTCCTGTTTGGTATTGCCTGCCCGGCATGGCCGTTATTGAGCAAGAAGCAATAAGAAAGGTGCCATGAACAGATTCTTATTTTTTCTGACCTGTATCTTCACTGTTTTTTGTGGCTGTTTTGCTGTGTCCGGCGCATCAGCCCTCACCCCTGAAGAGGTTCTGGTTGTGGCAAACAGGAATGCTGCAAAAAGCAAAGGCCTGGCCGTCTATTACATGGCAAAGCGCGGCATTCCGGAAAAAAATCTGGTATTGCTGTTTGTTACTGACAAAGAGCAGTGTTCCAGGGAAACCTATGAAACAAAAGTTATTCCTCCTGTTCTGCGGGCACTGGATGCCAATCCCGGTATCCGGGCAATTGTCACCATGTATGGGGTACCATTGAAAATCACCTCTCCGGGGCATACAAATGAAGAAAAAACACAGCTGGACCGTCTGGAATCTGAAAAAGCACAGCTGGAAGAACTGTTGTCTGAAGATGACCCTGGTGCTGCAGACCAGGAGATTACCAGAAAGAGAAAACAAAAACTGACCAGGCTGAAAAAGCGCATTTCCTCCCGTGTCCGTCAGCTGGACAAGACAGCATCATTTGATTCGGAACTGATGCTGGTGAAAGCAAAAGCGTATCCGTTGAATATGTGGGTGCCCAATCCATATTATCTGGGATTTGCAAACCGCAAACCAGGTGTGAAAAAATCTGAGGTTGTCATGGTCAGCCGCCTGGACGGGGCGGATGACACAATTGTCAGGCGTGTCATTGACGACAGCATTGAAGCTGAGATGCATGGACTGAGAGGGACTGCATACTTTGATGCACGGTGGCAGGACCCCGGAGACAAAGAGATGGGCGGTTATGGTCTGTATGACCGGTCCATTCACAGGGCATCACAAAAGGTGGCAGATAAAACCCCGATGGGTGTGGTTCTCAATGATACCAAAGCATTGTTCCAGAAAGGAGAAAGCCCTGATACCGCCCTTTACTGCGGGTGGTACAGCCTGGCAAAATATGTTGATGCCTTTGTGTGGCAGAAAGGGTCTGTGGGGTATCACATTGCCAGCTCGGAGTGTGCCACCCTGAAAAACCAGAACAGCCGGGTCTGGTGTAAAAAAATGCTGGACAACGGCGCTGCTGCAACCATTGGACCGGTGGGAGAGCCGTATGTCCAGGCCTTTCCCTTACCGGAAATTTTTTTTGATTTCCTGGTGGAAGGATATTTGACCCTGGCGGAAACGTATCTGGTCAGTCTGCCCTATCTTTCCTGGAAAATGGTTCTGGTGGGAGACCCCCTGTATCAGGTGAATATAAAATAGATGGATGATTTTGGCCTGCATACGGATCTGACCCATTTTTTAAAAAAAACCCCACTGTTTTCTTCTATTCCGGATGCACAGATCCGAAAGATTGCCCGGTGTTTTCTGGTTGCCGATTATCAAAAAGACACGGTTGTTTTTCTGCAGGGAGATCCAAGTGACAGCATGTATGTGATTTATTCGGGGGCTGTATTGATTTTTGCCACGCAGCCGGGAAAAAATGAAACCCCATCCCTTGAAATTGAACTAGGCCGGGGTGATTTTTTTGGTGAAATGGCCCTGCTGTCCGATCTTCCCAGGACCGCCGGTGCAAAGATCACCATGGATGCCAGGCTGTTTCGTCTAAAAAAACAGGACTTTCTTGATCTTTTACACCACAACCGGCATATCGGGCTGTTTTTAAGCCGCCTGTATGCCCGGCGCCTTTCCTTTGGCACGGCTGGTTCGTCCATGAAGCCGGCCCCGGTTTTCTACACTGTCAGTGCCACTGATCCATCCCTGGGACTGTCGCATTTTCTGTATTCCATGTCCTACCATATTGCAACGGAGTCAGACAAAAAAGTGCTGGTGATCGAACCCCACCTGGAACTGGAAAACAGCATGAAGAAATTCGGGCTGCATCCCATGTCCTGCCCGGATGCAGCCCTTTATTCTCTTTTGCCTGCACAGCTTTTCACACCGGATGACATCAACTGGTTCTGTCATCCCTCAGGGTTTTGCGTGCTGCAGGTGAACAAAGGGTTCAACCCCTGCCTGGTGGAGGTTCTGCCCAGGCTCATGGAAAATTTCAAAAGATGCTATGATCTGGTTGTTTTCGGTCTGGGGCATCAATTAGGGTCTTTTGGCCGGCAGGCGGTGCGGCTTTGCGATAAAAATCTGTTGATTATCAACAATACCCAGACAGCCCTGCCCGGTGTAAAAGAAAAACTGGCAAGTCTGGAAAATATTGCCGGGACTGGACTGGACCGGGTCAGAGTAGGGGTAAGCCACCTGTGCGGAACCATTGGTATCCCCAGGGAGACATTGAAAAAGATACTGCATCTGTCTGAGACACCCCAGATATGGGTGGAAAAATCCGTTAAAGCCAGAAATGATGAGATTGATACCGAAAAACGGTTTCCTGTGAAAGGGGCCAGGGCCATTGCACGGGAGCTTGCCGGTGTCAGGATCGGACTGGCACTTGGTGCAGGGGCGGCCAGGGGGTGGGCACATATCGGTGTGATCAAGGTGCTGGCCGAGGAAAATATCCACATAGACATGATTGCAGGAACCAGCATGGGGGCTCTGGTGGGGGCTATCTTTGCTGCAAAGGGATCAGTGGATCACCTGATAAAGACCACAATTGACCGGTTTGAACGGCGCTCTCAGGTGCGCAGAAATATATTTGATTTTACCCTGCCCCTGCATGGTTTTTTAAAAGGGAAAAAAGCCATGAACCTTGTTGCAGATGGCATTGATCATGCGGATTTCATGGATCTGCTGATACCTGCCTATGTGGTGGGGGTGGATATTTTAAAGGGTGAAGAGGTGCTCTTTGAAACCGGTGATGTGGCAAAGGCGGTCAGGGCCAGTCTTTCTGTCCCGGCACTGTTTGCTCCCATCCGGTACAACGGCCGGTGGATGGTGGATGGCGGCCTGCTCAATCCGGTACCCGTGAACATACTGGAACAGAAGGGAGCGGACAAGATAATTGCCGTGTGTGTGGAAAACCCACATCCAGAGGCGGAACGGACAGACCGGGCACCGGGTATCAAGCAGGTGATCGCCAGAACCATCAGTATTGTGCACGGCAGGGCCACCAGTGGATTTGTTCAGCACGCAGATGTTGTGGTCTATCCGGATGTCCAGGGTTTTGCCTGGGATGATTTTCACCGGGGCAGGATATTGATGCAAAGGGGGGAGGATGCCTGCACAGCCAAGATAAAAGAAATAAAGGCATTGGTCAGGCAGCCTTCCAGAACAAAAAGCAGATCTGGATTACAGATTGTTTAAAAAAGACAGATCCTTTGTCTGGGTGTGTTTGGTGCCGATGGAAACCACCTCCACGCGGGTGTCAGGCATCAGCCGGTAATACAGCCGGCCTTTGTAGGCAAAGATAACCTCGAACACGGTTTCGCGGTTCTTTTTGCCGAACACTTTGCGCTTGACCGGTACGAGATCCGGGTCCTGATTGAGCTGGTGGATGATCTCCTCGGCTTTCAACTGCAGTTCAGCAGTCAGTCCGGCAAAGCCGTCCACAGCTTTCGGGTGAACCACGGTCTGCTTGTAAAGGGTGGAAAAACGCTTGTGATAGATTTCTTCTTCCTTGATTTTTTCTTTGCGGGTTTTGCGTTTACCGGTTTCAAACTGCTGGATTTTATCGCTTAATTCAGAAATGACCTGTCTTTGCTGCCGCTGGTGCGCCAGGTTCGCTTCAAGCTTTTCTTCCAGATTGATAATCTCCTGGATCATCTCCTCTTCATTGACGGATGCCCGTTTTTTTTCTCCTTCAAAATGGTGTTTCACCTGGCCAAGCTCTGCTGACAATGTCTGCTGTTCCTGATTAAGGGACACAAGTTCTTTTTGGTACTCCTTTTCAAGGTCCTGAAGGTGCGCGATCTCCTGTTCCTGTTTCAGGGCATCGGTTCTGGATCGTTTTGCACCGATGCGGTAAAACCACAAAAAAGTGCCAAGGGAAGCCAGTATATACAAACCCAGAATCAGACCGCTGAGAAGACGGGCATGTTCAATTGACAACTCAAATCCCAGAACCAGACCCTGATTCAGCAGGTTATAGTTTCTGGCGGCTGTTTCCGCAGGAGATATTTGCGGCACTGGTATGTCTTTGTCGTTAAAATCAAAAGTCCTGGGGTATAACATGGTTCCCTGGCGGGTTGTGACAGTAACCCTTACCCTGATTCCCCATGTCTGAAAGTTTTTTTTCCGCAAAAAACTGCTGATGTTCCGGGTGACAGCCTGCTCGATTTCCAGGCTGCCTTGTAACAGGGGCGCACTGTCACCGATATATATTTCTTCAAGTTCCTTTTTAAAGGTGGTTTCCAGATGCTGTTCCAGAACCTGGATGGTGAGAATATACAAGACAGGGGGCAGCAGAATGCACAGTATTAAAATTTTAAATGGAAAATATTTTATCATTGGTCAGAACCGGTAGGATATATCAATAAACAACTGGTCATTGTCACTGAATCTTCCCAGCCAGGTATCATCATCCCCGGAAAAGATGCTGGCACCGAAGACCAGGTCCAGGTTGGTGAAATAAGTATGTGTAATGCGCGGAGATAAATACCAGGAATTGTCATTCAGCGTTAAGGAGTACAGCAGCGAAGCCTCTAACCAGTCCATGAAAATATCCCGGCTGATTTCCCCTGTAAGGGAATAGGTGTTCTTTTTAAAATAGAGGATGTCGTCAGTATGTCCGGATATATACCTGTGGGCGAATTGAATATTCAGATAAATATCAGATCCGGTGGTATAATCTGCACCCAGCACATAGGTGAATGTCGCATGTTTTGATGATGTGAGCGATGAGGTGAGCAGAGACTGGTTTTCATACCATGCAGCCTCACCGCGAATCCCGAAATCATACAGGATGGTTTCAAATTCACATCCCAGAACATGGGTTCTCTGGAACTCTACCGCAATGCTTTCATCGGTAAAAACAGCGGTGTCCAGGGCTGTATTCAGGTCTTCCCGGTTCATGCTGCCGTCAACACGGATATGTTTAACCGGAAAACTTTTAAAATAGGGTGTGTCTTCGGTGGTATGGTGCCAGGAGACACCCAGGTCCCAGTTTTTTATTGTTGTGGTAAACCGCAGACCAAATTCTGTTTCAGTATCCGGATCTTGTTCATCTACAGCCATGCGGTTAAAATAATTTTTAATATTTTCCGGAACAGCAGATGCACTGATTTCTTTTTTTATATGGGGAAATACTGCCCAGTCGGTTCCAAAATAATCAAGTTCAGATTTTTCAAAAAATGGGATGAAGATCCCCTCCAGGGCAAATGTGTCAAAAAGAAGCGTAGCGTTCGCCATCCATACCGGCTGTTTTGTTTCTTCATAATCAGGCAGGATGAATTCTCTTAAGTCTGTGGGGTTGATGGTGTCCACAGGGCTGATCTGATCGGCTTTGCCCCATCTGATAATTTTTTTGCCCAGTGAAAAATCAATAAAATTGTTGTTATAGGAAAAAAATGCTTCGTGCAGTTCCAGGTCATAATCATCGGTTTCATTGTCATTGCCAAAATACAGATAATCAGACAGTGCAGAAATTTTGAAGGATTTTTTGTATCTGGACTCTATCAGGATACGGTTTTTAAAATGGGTATGGTTTTCGATGTGTTCATTTTTTTTTGTATCCATGGATGATCTGATCTGCACAATGCCGGACAGCCGCAGATCTGATTCTGGTTTTTCAGGATCAGTTTTTTTGAACATTTCTGCAGCAGCAGAAGTATCTTCAAAAAGAAACAAAGATTCCTCTGAATCAGCAGATGAACTTTTTATCCCTGCAGTTACTGGTTTGTCATATTGACTTTTTGGCATGGAAACAGCTGGTTCCTTGCCAGGAGATGCTGTGTTTTCAGTATCCGTGCCTTTTGTGGATTTTTTTGGGGGGGGTGTAAAAACAGCAATCTTGAGGGTTGTCGCCTCTGGTCCGGGAATCCGGATTATTTTATATTGATATGGAATCTTTTCTGCAAGGTGCAAAACAACCCGGACTTTATCTTTTTGGTTCTGGGCAATGGTGACAGATGTTACAATTTGTGCAGTTGTTTTTTTTTTGATGTGCACCCCAGGGAAAAAAGCTTCGGTAATATCTATTACTATGCGCTCCGGTGAATGCAGTACAAATGCATGTGATTCAAATGGCCTGGTCAGATAAACGGTCATGGTTTCTGTTGTGGAATCTTTGTGGAAAGCAAAGGATTTAACCTGGCTGGAAGGCAGACAGAAACTTTTGTCCAGAGGCAGGAAGCATGCTGCAATGGTAAATATGATGATCATCAGGCCGGCCCTGGCCGTATTTCTCCCTGACATTGCTGTCTCCTTTGAAATGGTTTGTTTCAAAGAATGCAAAAAATGTACCGCATTAATACTTCTCCAGACTGTTTCTGGATATGTCTGCTTGATCCATATCAGTGTTGTAGGTGATGCTGTCAATTTGTATAAAGGTATTGTGCTCTCTATCATGGTCTTCCATGTTAATAAGAATTTCAGTCCAGATATTTTGTATTTTTTCAAGCTTCAGTACTTTGTAAGTTTTGATATGATGGCCTTTTTTGTCAAAATATTTTACCAGAACAGGCACCAGAGATTCTTTGGCAACAAGGCTTTGTGTCAGACTGTACTGGGACTGCACGCCTTCTTTGGGCCGGGTTTCCATGGCATGACAGGCTACGCCCCCAATGGTTTGTGATCCGGTAATCTTGTAGGTGTAATCATCAACCGGGTGACGTTCCATATCTTCATAGGTAAAATCACTGTTTACAAACCGGTGGGATTTCTGGGATGTGACAATCCGCCGGGTTCTTCTCAGTGCAGGCAGGTAGATGAATTGTTCGGTTTCCCACCCTGGTTTTTCAATGGTCAGAAAACCGGTTCCTTCAATATCAGCCGGCGAGGTAAATCTGATAATCTGGCGTTCAAGTTTGTTTTCCTGTATACGTTTGCTGATAAACTGGCGGACCCGTTTGTTGTCATTTTTGTCCACAAGCACCATCTGAGAGGTTAAAACACAATTTTCCCCCCGGTCCCGGTGAAAAATATCTTGAGCCAGTTGTTTTCCTGTAATGGTGTCTGCGTTGGCTGATACAGGCAGATAGGTTAATAGACAGAACAGGCAGGGCCATAAACCCAAGTGAAAATATTTCATGATATTCCTCTTTTTGTCGTGTTGGAAATGGTTGCTATCTGTTTTTGAGTTCGTCAAATGTTTGACGCAATCCATATGGAGTTAGTGTTATTAATATGCAAGATACTATTGTTTGTCAATTTGAAATTAAGATTCTGCCAGGTGCAGTATTGTTAAAGGGATTTGGTTTTGCAGTTTCTGTAAAAATTATTTTGGTCATTTGATCATTATTTTCTTGACAAACGCAGATGGCGTGGTAAATTATGATCAAATGACCAAAAAGGAGAGAGGCCTGTGCCGCGACCCAAAAGACCCAGATATATAGGCGTTCCACCGGTGGTGACCGAATTCCGGCCCCAGGGGAGCGAGGCAGCCGGAGAAGTGATATTGTCTTTTGAAGAATTTGAGGCTGTGCGCCTTATTGATTATGACGGTCTGGACCAGGGGGAGGCAGCGGCCATTATGAACGTTTCCCGGCAGACAGTGGGCAGAATTCTGAGGACTGCCAGGTTCAAGCTGTCCAGAGTAATTGTGGAATCATGCTGTCTGAAACTGTCAGGCGGATGCTATAAAATAGATGAAAACAGGGTTGCCCGGGGACGGCACCGCCGCGGCAGAGGCAAAGGCTGCAGGGGGGGCGGCCGCGGCAGGTACAACCCAATAACATAAAATAAAAGGAGACATTATCATGCCTGGATTTAACAGAAGAGGACCAGACAACCAGGGACCCATGACAGGCGGCGGACGCGGTATCTGTACAGGTGCTGTAAACCCAGCCCAAAGGGGTGGCAGAGGGTATCCCGTATATGGCAGAGGATGGGGCAGAGGATGGGCCCAAAGAGGCTTTGGCGGCAGGGGGTTCGGTCCTGCCAGACCGTGGCAGACAGCCCCGGATATCGGCAATGACCTGCAGGAGCGGGCAAAATGGCTGGAGATGGAACTGGCAGCTGTAAAACAGCAGTTAAACGACCTTTCCTGATCCAGTGTCCCCTGTAACGGAATCACCAGAACCAGCAGAAGTATCGTAAAAAAACGGTACTGTTTAACAAATCACCGGGACGCATTGCTTTGTCGTGTAAAGTGACAAAATCAAAGCCCCCGGTGATTTTGGTCTGAAAAAGATATTTTGAAAAGGACAGGACAATTTATTACAAATACTGTGTGAAACAGCATTTTTCTTAACTTGTCTGCCCTGCTGTGGTATAGGGTCAGGCTGTGGTATAAAATCACATTGGTGAAATACAAAACCCATTGCCAGGCAGGAAAAACAGACATGACATACAATATTGCAATCAACGGATACGGCCGCATCGGCCGGTGCGTGGTTCGGGCCTTATACGAATCAGAGCGGTTCTACAAGGAGCTTAATCTTTCAGCCATCAATGAACTTGCCTGTTCTGACACCATTTTTCACCTCACCCGGCATGATTCCACCCATGGCCGGTTTCCCGTAACGGTTGAAAAGAAAGGAACAAAAATGGCCATCGGCACCGATGTCATTCATTTGTTCCAGGAAAAAAACATTGTCAATCTGCCCTGGAAGGATCTGGCAGTGGATGTGGTCCTGGACTGCACCGGCGTTTACAATGACCGGGAATCAGCTGAACTGCATCTGCTGTCCGGAGCGAGAAAGGTTATTTATTCCCACCCTGCCAAAGATGAAATGGACGCCACCATTGTATACGGGGTTAACCACCACACCCTGAAAAAAGAGCACACCATTATTTCCAATGCATCCTGCACCACCAACTGCCTTATTCCGATTCTGCATGTACTGGATACCCATCTGGGAATTGAAAGCGGGATGACCACCACCATCCATTCAGCCATGCATGACCAGCCGGTAATTGATGCCTATAACAAAGATCTGCGCAAGACCCGGTCTGCTCTGCAATCCATCATCCCGGTTTCCACCTCCCTGTCAAAAGGCATCGCCCGGATTCTGCCCCACATGGCAAACAGGTTTGAAACCCTTGCTATCCGGGTTCCTACCATCAATGTGTCCATCATGGATATAACGGTGTCAGTGAAAACACAAACAGATGCTGATGGTGTCAATGCCCTGCTGACCCAGGCTGCTGCATCGGGTTTGTCCGGCATTCTCGGGGTGAGTGACGACCAGCTGGTTTCCTGTGATTTCAATCATGACCCCAGATCCGCCATCATCGATCTGCCCCAGACCCGGGTGTCAGGCCGGTCACTGGTTAAAATCCAAGCCTGGTTTGACAATGAGTGGGCATATGCCAACAGGATGCTGGATACCACCATTGCCGCACTGCAGGCATGAATCCGTGAAACAGGTCATGCTATTCCGGTCTTTGGAAAAATCTTATTTTTCCAGGGCCATCAGTTTTCCGGTGATGGTTTTTACAGCTTCAGGGATATGTTGAACATCGTTGAAAGGACGGGTGCCGTCCCGGTCCGCCTGAACAATTTCCTCCATTTCCGGCAAAAATCCCAGGATCTCATATTCCGGCATACTTTCTGTAATCAATATTTTGTCCTGTTCAGATCGCACCCGGTTGCCCAGGATCAGAATTTTTTTTATGCCGATATCCTGTCCCAGTTTCCGGATCCTGTCTGCCGCCACCCGGCTGCGCTTGCCCGGGTTCACCACCACCACCAGGGCATCCACAGCGCCGGAAGTGGCACGTCCCAGGTGCTCCACCCCGGCTTCCATGTCCATGACCACCACTTCGTTTCGGGCCAGGACCAGATGGTTCATGAGGGCCTTTAAAATAGTGCTTTCCGGACAGATGCACCCGGAGCCTCCCTGCTGTACCGTTCCCATTACCAGCAGCTTTACCCCGTCCTTTTCCAGGGAAAACCGGTCAGGAATGTCATCCACTTTGGGGTTAAGGGTGAAAAACCCCCCCATGGTACCAGGTTTGGCACCGGTTCTTTCTGCTATGAGATCAGACAGTTCAGCCACCGGGGTTATGGGCCGGGTTTCATCAATACCCAGGGCTGCAGCCAGATTGGCAACAGGATCTGCATCAATGGCAATAACCGATATCTCTTTGTTAAGGGCGGCAATGCTTCTGGCGATGAGGGCGGTTATGGTTGTTTTTCCCACACCGCCTTTGCCGCCGAATGCCAGTTTTAAACTCATATGATTTTACTCCCCACAGGGTTCAGCCCAAAGGCTTGAGGATATGCCCTTTTTCATCCAGAATAAAGATCTGGTGTCCAGCTTTTTGGGCGGTATGGATAATGTCTTCTTCAATCACTGCATGGATGTCATATGTTTCCGTGAACAAATCTTTGGGCAGCATCTGAAAACACGATTTTGCATCCTGTTTGGTTTTGAATGCCGGAAGAAATTTTTCTCCGGTTTTTTCATCACTGAACCCCAGCACCTTTTCAGACGCGGTGCCGGGATTCTGCACAATCACATAGTACCAGTTGTCAGTTATGTTCTCATCTTCCATTTCAATAATCCGTTTTTAAAGTGTCATATGCAATAAGTATAAGCTTATACAGCACAAAATAAAGGGGGAGAAAGAAGATAATCTCTGGTTTGTATCATTATTTTGGTTGATCCAGTATCCCAAAAAGGCCGGAGGAGAATTACAAAGCCCCTGAACGATACCGTAACAGGGGCTTTGGGCAAAAACAAAAGACAGGTCTAAGCTAGATCTCAAGCCATGAGTCAGAGTACAGGGTTTCCCCCATGATGACTTTATAGGTTTTGGCATAATCTGCCATTTCCTTGTCAAGGCTTGCAATATCAGGCTGGTTGCCATCCATCATGCCCCAGATCAAATCCACGATATCCTGACGCTGGCCTTTGGCAATTGCGGTGAGTTTCTTGTCAAGGGGATCTGAAATCACTGCTTTCATGCCGTATTTCCACAGCATGGTCATATAGGTCTGGTTCAGGATGGGCCGCAGATGTTCAGGCGGGCCGTTGGAAATGTTGGAAAGCCCGCAGGTGGATTTTGCGCCAGGGGCGATATCATCGAGCATCATCTGAAAATTGAGCAGGCTCATGAGCTGCTGCTGCTGGATATTCACCGGGGTTACAATGCCGTCCACCCAGATTTTTTCATTGGGGATACCGGCTTCGTTGGCAAAATAGATCAGTTCCACTGCAAGGGCGGCCCGTTCATTTTCGTCTCTGGGCAGGCCCTCGGGTCCCCACAGCAGGGCTACAAAGTCCGCTTCATACTGGGCTGCCATGGGCACCATTTTTTCATACCGTTCCGGTCTGGCCATGATGGAGTTGATAATGTGGGGGGCATCAGCCGGTTTGCACACCTTGAGGCCGGCTTCAATGGCATCGATATTGGATGAATCCAGCAGCAAAGGCATGCCAGGTACTGCTTCCTGCACCACATTGACCACCCAGGGCATCAGTTCGGTGCCGAATTTTTTGGCAGGCCCCAGGTTGATGTCAATATAGTCCATGCCCAGTTCCTTCTGGCGCACAACTTCCTCCTGGATGGGTACAGGGTTGCGTTTGGCAGGATCCGGCTCCTTGAACTCCTTTCCAATGACCCGGGAAATGACGTTCAGGCTTTCTCCAAATAGAATCATGTTTTCCATGTTCTTATCCTTTTGTTATTTTAAGATTGACACGGGAAAGGCCGGGACAGAAAAATAACTGTCCCGGCACGGAGGTTATTTTTTTGTCTTGAGGAACGCCGGCAGGTGGGCAGCTTCCCTGGGACCCACGGTAATGGTCCAGCCGGGCAGTTCTTCTTCCACATCCCCGGCAATGGCTGCAGCATAGCCCGGGATGATCAGCTCTTTGTGCTTGACTTTGTCCATGATCCCGCATTTTTTCACAAATACACCCACATCATCGCCGCCGAACTTGCCGGCAGCCCAGGCGGTAAGCACAGACAATCCTTCAGAATCCTTGATGAGCAGCCAGGCCGGTACCTTGCTGGCCTCTATTTCACCGGACACGATAAAATAGGTCAGGGCAAAGTTGGTGGTGACCAGTACCGGAGAGTTTTCATCCGGATTATTGATTTCAAAGATGCCTTCTGTGACCGTCATGGGACGCTGGGGATCGGTAAAGATATTGAGCCGTTCCAGCAGCAGCGGAAACAAGGATTCCGTCGTAAAGTCAGACATCACCACAATGCCGCCGTATTTGGCCACAAACATGGCAGCGATAAGGGTTTCCATGTCCAGGTTGGATGCCATTTCACAGGGAAATACAATGGTGGGAAAACCCAGGGCTTTGTTACCGGCTTTTAATGCAGCCCGGCGGATGGCCACCTGGTCTTCCAGGGCCTGTTTGATTTCACGGGATCCGGAATCAATTACCAAATCTTTCAGACCCATGCCGGTGAGTTTTTCAGTCAAAGGGATCAATGCTTCCACAGAATCCGCTTTCACTGCCAGAGGCAGGTCCGCTTCTTTTGCCAGTGCGCCGAATTCATCAGCAGTGGCTTCTGTGGCCGCATAGAGCAGCGGCCGTTTGAATCCTGCAGCATCGATACCTGCTTTCATCACACCTGCATCTTCTGTCATGAGCACCAGGTTGAACTCTGATTCTGTGGCGATTTTTTTGGCCACAGCAGCAAAGGCATCAGCGCCTTTGCCTGCATCCTTGACCACCAGCAGTTCCGGCCGCAGGTTCAGGCCCACCCTTTCATACTGGAATGCATTATAGATTTTCAAGGTGGTGTCAAGGGCTGCCAGATCGGTGTCAGAGGGCACAGTGGCTGCCAGAACAGTGGGGTTGAAAAATGTTTTTTCATGTCTGTAAAGCACGGTTTCCCCGCCGGTGGCGGTCTTCCTCACCCCTTTGCCCAGGGCCACCGGCCGGATAGGTGGTGCAGATGCTTCAGCCAGCTGTTCTTTTGCCTCCTCAGACACATAAGGGCACGCGTCCAGCTCTGCCTTGCCTGATGCCAGGTTCATAGCAAATGCAAGACAGGTCGGAACCCCGCACTCCTTGCAATTGGTCTTGGGAAGGAGTTTGAATATCTGTATACCGGTTAATGCCATGTTAGTCTCCTTAAGTATTTATACAACCATATGGTAAAGGCGGGACAGATTTATTTCTGGTGGAATACTGCCCCGCCCCTTGAATTAAATGCCTATCCCACGATGGGGTCCATGTTCAGGGCCGGGTGGCCTTTTTCCTGGAGAAAGGAAAGGATTTCCTCTTCAGTGGTGCCAACGGTTTCATCGGCAATCATGTCGAACAGATTGGGAACGCCCATTTCTTCACCCCGGGCAACAATCCGGTCCTTGAGCTCTTCTTTGAGCATCTTGGGCATCCAGACCATCCGCAGCAGGCCGCCGTCACCGACTATAAATTTACCCTGGGTAATGTTGTGTTTGGAATGCCCCACAAAACCCGGAGAAGAGGCCCCGCCGCCCATGACTCCGGCCAGAGTGGTGAACTTCATGCCGCAGGGGGTTTCGCCCGAGTAGTCACGGCCGACGGTCATGACCCCGTTGCAGGACGGCAGCAGGGCCGCAATACATTCGCAGCACCCGCAGGTGGTCATGGGATCATGGACCATGGAATAAAAGTTGTAGTGGGTGACAGCACCTCTGGATGCCTTGTATATGAAATCATTCACCCCTTTCCACTGGCCCAGCTCGGGATCGAGGCATTCGCCCTTTTCAATGGGCTGGTTGGGGCCGGTGGGGTTGATTTCATAAGAAGCCTTGCAGTCCATCCAGTTGTAGGCGCCGCACAGGCCGGTTCTTTCCGGGGATACAGAGCATACATGGCTGGGGGCAAAGGACTGGCACAGGGTACAGGAGTAGTAGGTTTCCACATCCTCATCCCGCATGTTGTCAACCCGGGCATCCCGTGCCAGATAGTTTTCTCTGGCAGTCTCGGTCATCTTGTCAACATCTTCAGGTTTGGTGTACAGAGTGACCTGCACCTTGTCCACAATCTTGTTGAAATCCTGGTGGAACTTGGCATGGAGCACCACACCGATATCCTTGAGGGTAAAGCCTTTATCAATGGCTGCCTTGGAAATGCGCACCCAGGAGATATCCCTTTGTCCAATGTGCATGATGCCCTGGATATAGTTGATCAGGTGGTGAATCTGCCGTTCCATGATGGGTTCGAAATCATCCTGGAACTCCCTGCCCGCGATCTGAACAGAAATGCCCAGGGGAAAGGTGCCCCCTTCTTTTATGTCGGTAATGTCCGGACCGATGATTTCCACTTTGCCGTCTTCAATGGCATTCATGTCCGCCATTTTCACCAGTTCAGTGCACTGGGTCTTGCCCCCGCCGCACTGGGCATACAGGTCCGCACCCCTGACACGCTCTCCTTCATATGCCGGGCCGAAGGCACAGGGAATATCGATTTCCGATACCTGGACCTTGAGTCCTCTGACTTCCACGGATCTCTGGACCATCTCTTCGTGGGAAACCGGGGCCACCACATGCTCGTAGCTACAGATACCGGTGGGCAGAATTTCGGGAATTTCCGTGTCTGCAATGGTGGGAAATCCCCAGTTGACACAGCCGGCTGCAGCAACCCCCCATTCGGTTCCCACATCCCCCAGGGCATTGACAAAGGCAAATACCCGTTCTTTGTTGTATTTGAGGATGGTTTTAAAATCACCGGGTTTCACACCGCCGAACGCCATGGCTGCCCGGTTGGCAAATCCCAGGGCAAAGACTGCAGAAGAAATATCCGGGCCGAACGGCACGATACGGGTGTTCCAGCCGATCTGCATGCCGGCATCCAGACACTGCTGGATCAGGGTTTTGCCGTTGTGGTTGGCAGCACAGAAAATATACAAAGAGCGTTTCTGGTAGTCTTCCACAATCATTTTGGCGATTTCTTTATTGGGTGCAGCACCCACCATGGCGGCAAAGCCAGGGGCGGAACCATCTACAAACTCCACCCCTCTTTTTCTCAAGATGGTATCATCAGCAGCCCCTACCCAGAGTTTGCCGTTTTCAATATCCGGGTCTTCCTGGGCAATGTAAAAATCAGGTTCATTCAGATACCGCAATGCTTCTTTGACTTCATAGGAGATGATACCGGCCATGCCGGCATCCAGAAGTGGTCCTAAGTACGGGAGCCAGTTTTTCAGTTTGATATGGGGAGGTAGCAGGCCCCTGGCAAAATCCATGGGCTTTTTAAGATCTTCCAGGGTCTCACATTTCAACCCGGTCAGAGAATAGATCACCGGCAGGAAATACGCGGTGTTGGGAAATCCCACTTTTGTGCTGGCATCATAGGTCTGAAGTGCTCTTTCAAGTTCACCTTCCACCTGTGCAACCACTTTGTAGCCACCCTGAATAGCAGCAAATGCGATTAATTTAGACATATTCCTTATTCCTCCTTCGTTGAGGATTTAATATAATTAAAAATTCAATTTTGGTAGTATCAGGTATCATGTTTATTATGGTGCTGGTTTATCAGGCTTCCAGCTGCTGGCGGTCGGCCATATCCATCAATACCCTTTCCCTTGCCTTGTCAATACCCAGAGCTTTCCTCTTTTTGTCGATGTGGGCAATCATGAGGTGGGCATGCTTGATGGGGTCTGGTTCCACATCCCATTTGCCGCCGTAAATACCTTCCAGTTCCTTGGAGATGTAATCATGAAAGACCGGGGCGCCGGATGTGGGAAGGGTGCCGCCGAATACCGTATACACACCCGAGGTGACAAAATACTGGCCAATGGAAATGGCTTTTTCACTCATCCACTCAGGGGCGGAGCCTGCTGCTGGAATATCGGCCAGATCAGTACCCAGTCCGCCGGCTTTGATGACTTCTGTGGCTGCCAGCAGGATTCTGGAGTTGTCCACACAGGATCCCAGGTGCAGGACCGGGGGAATACCCACGGTTTCACATATTTCCGCCAGACCGGGACCACAGTAGACCTGGGCTGCCTCAGGTGTGAGAAGCCCATGGATGGCGGCGGTGATGCCGTCGCAGCCGGTGGTGAGTACCAGGACATCGTTTTTTATCAGTTCCTTGATCACCTTGATATGCATTTCATTGTGACGGGAACGGGCATTGTTGCAGCCCACCACGCCGGCAAGTCCCCGGATCCGGCCGTTGATGATGTTGTCATTCAGGGTGTAATAGGTGCCCCTGAAGGTACCGCCCAGGTGATACTGGATGGATTCCACACCGAAACCGGCAATCTGGGTTGCTTTGTGCTGGGGAATCATCACATCGGATCCCCGGTTTTTAAAGTTGTCTATGGCCATTTTCACGATACGTTTGGCATCTTCCAGGGCATAGTGCTCATTGAACTCGATGTGGATAACATTGTCCTGCTCCATCCTGGCGATGGGATGGGTGGTGATGAGTTTGGTGTGGAAACACTTGGCCACATTGGCCAGGTTCTGCATCACACACTGGATATCCACCACCATGGCATCACAGGCACCGGTGATGATGGCCAGCTCCTGCTGGAGAAAGTTGCCTGCAGTGGGAATGCCGTGTCTCTGGAGCATTTCATTGGCAGTACAGCAGATGCCCCCCAGCTGGATGCCTGCAGCGCCCTTTTCCTTGGCGTAGTTGACCATTTCTTCAGACTGGGCTACCGCCACAATCACTTCTGACAGTACTGGTTCATGGCCGTGGACAATGATGTTCACATGGTCTGCTTTCATGATGCCCAGGTTGGCTTCTGACTGCAGCGGGGTAGGGGTGCCGAAAAGCACATCCTGCAGATCGGTGGCCAGCATGGAGCCGCCCCATCCGTCAGCCAGAGATGCCCGGGTGCACTGCTTGATCAGGTTTTTATAATCCTGGTCAACGCCCATGTGGGTTCTGTGCATGATTTCCACAATTTCTCGGTCAATGTTTCTGGGAAGTACGCCTTGTTTTTCCCATTTTTCATAATTGGATTTGGGTGCCCGTTTGAGATACAGCAACTCCCCTTCTGATTTGCCCCATTCATTAAGGGCCACTTCAGCCACCTCCAGGGCAATTTCATCAATGTCCCTGTCTTTGGTTTCACCATCTTCTTCCACGGTTATGGCAACATTGAGATGGGGGGCAATGGCCAGCAGCTTCTGGGTGTCTTTGATCTGGTAGGCTTCGGTCTCTTTTTTGGCTGCGGACATGAACACTTCGGCCACGCACCGGCCGTGGTCGGAGTGGGCTGCAGCACCGGCTGCCACCATTCTGGCAAAGTTTCTGGCGGCTATGGTGTTGGGGGTGGCGCCGCACAGACCTTTTCTGGTGTCTTCGCCTTCAATGCCGCCTTTGGGCAGCGGGAGCCGGCAGGGACCCATGGAACAGTTTTTACAGCAGATGCCCTGGATACCGATGTTGCAGGGCTTCATGGACACTGCCCGGTCAAAAATAGTCTCAACCCCGAGTTTGTGGGATCTGACAATCATTTCCTGGGTGGATACTTCATATGATGCTTCAATGGGATCAGCAAGTTTGGGTTCCTTGGCTGTTTTTGCTTTTTTTACTTCTGCCATCAGAGGTTCCTCCTCTTATTATTTTTTGGTGTAAACTACTTTCCGGTCCTTAAGGGCCGAAAGGTTTCGATTATGATCAAACAGCGCGCCTGTGAATCCGGTTCAGGTTTTCAATAATTTTTTCAAGCTGGTCTTTCTGGACTTTGGCGGCTGTCATGGATGCTGCTTTTTTTGGTGCAGCTTCGGTTTTGTGTTGGGCCATTTCCGCGGTTCTTTTGTCCCGCAGAGCCTGTTCCTCAGCTTCGCGTTTGGCTGCTGCATCCTGCTGCGCCTTTTTTTCAGCCTGGATTTTGGCTTCTGCATCTGCCGCAGCTTTTTCTTTGGCTGCAGCTTCAGCCTGGGACTTTGCTTCCGCATCTGCCTTGGCTTTGGCTTCTGCTTCCGCTTTTGCCTTTGCCTCGGCCTCGGCTTTTGCTTTTGCCTCTGCTTCAGGATCTTTGGCTGGTTTTGTTTCCTGGGCTGCAGGCTCAGCTTCCGGTTTGGGTGCAGGGGCAGCTTCGGGTTTGGCTGCTGGTGCTGTTTCAGGTTTGGATGCCGGTTTTGCCTCTTCTTTTTTGGCCGGGGCCGCTTTTTTGGCCGGGGCTTTTTTCTCTTCTTCTTTTATGGTCAGATCAGGTTCCGGGGCCATGGCGGCAAAATCAATGTCCACATCATCCAGCTGCTTGGCGATGGGGGCCACATCCATGGCAGAGCCGCCATCAGATGCCAGGTCGATGAAAGCTTTGGCCAGTTTGATGGATTCCGGGTGGCGCATGATCAGGATACTGGAGCCTGACATAAGGTAGGCAACCGCACCCACCGCTTCCATGAGAATGGCCCGGCGTTCAGGGTCACCCAGTTCCGGGGCTTCTTCAACAGGCTGCTTGGCTTCCTTGCATTTCCACACCTCATTGCCCAGGTTGTTGATCATGGGGTTCTGGAGTTTGTCATCCCCCTGGGTCATGGCTGCCTGGGTCAGACGCTCCATGACCGAGTAGGAATATTCCAGGCCGTATCCCAGACCCCCTGTGGTGGGATCCACAATCACCTTGTCCAGGGAAACACCCAGGTTTTCCAGCAGGATATTCACCTGTTTGGCCAGGTTGACGTCAATGGGGGAGGATGAAATAATGGTGTGTCCATACCCCATGGCCGCAGCCCCGATCGCCTTGTGGTTTTTTTCCTCCACAGGTCCCAGGACCAGGTTGTGCCCGTCACACACTTCACTGATTTTTTTGAGGACCTCTGCATCTTTGGCCGGTACAGCACATCCCCATACAATCAGGGGCACATCAATGGCTTCACTGACTTTTTTAACAGTCTGGGCCGCCTCATCCGCTCCCACGTCCTTGTCATTGGGGTCGATGCTTTTGAGCTGCAGCACAATGGCCCGGGCATTGTATTCATTCACACATTTTTTGGCCCATGCCACCGGATCACCCAGCACATCCTGGAAAGGGGCTTTGGCAGCTTCAGGCCAGTCTTCAGGCGCCATGTCCCAGATTTCCATGGCAATGACGGGTTTGTTGGGCATTTCACCTTCAAACTGATAAAACGGATAACTGGTCTGCCCGCCGACGGTAAGTGCAGTATCACCTTTTCCAATGGTGATGCCTTTGATGGCGCCGGCATATGTTTCTTTGGTTATTTCGAATCCCACGTCTACCTCCTAGTATTAAATAAGTTTATGAGTTGAGAGGGGTTAAGATGAAAACGGTATGACACTATAATAAAAGGATAAATGGAAACGGGAATGACGAATTTACATGCCTGGCTGTTAACTTTGCATCGTCTGCCCATTCACCACACCCTGGATTACAGGTTAATAATATTAATAACAGCATATGATTTATAATTTGTACCATTTTTTGTCAATAGATGATTGAATTTATTAAACCGGGCTGAAGGATAGTGAATTTCAATTAATTTTAAATAGTTATTCTGTGTAAAAAATCTGGTGAATTCTTTTGAATCGGATTTAATTTATAAATATAAATCGTATGTGCGAAAATTTTTACAGCCACTTCGATATACTGAAAAGACATTATTTTTGCAGTATATCGCCAGTTTTTTTTAATTTTTATTATTTTGTTAGAAAGATATTGATTTTTACATGAGAAAATATAAGTATATTCCGGGTTTTCCGGAATGGAAACTGGATTTTTTTTCTGCCCTGGAATCGGGTCTGTGTTTTTTGCAAAAACTGCATTCCCGGTTTCATTGTGCTGGAAAAATACACTTTAATAAAGTATCACAGTGTGAAAACTATTGATTTTTTGCGTTTATTTATATAGTAGGTACACTAACGGGCAGCCATATCACCAGGCCACTGGTAACAATAAGCGTAACGCTTTGTTTTATATGTTTTTTTATCACTGGCTCGTTCAGAGTCCAAATCAACAAAGGAGTAAACCATGGCACTAGATCCAACCAAACACCAGGATTGGGAAATTGCGCAGGATGCTGAAAAATCCATGCTGAAAATTTATGAAATCGCTGAAAAACTGGGATTGACTGAAGAAGAACTGCTGCCCCAGGGCCATTACATCGGCAAAATCGATTTCAAAAAAGTAATGGACCGTCTGAAAGACAAACCCAATGGAAAATACATTGATGTTACCGCCATTTCCCCCACTCCGCTTGGAGAAGGAAAATCCACTTCCTCCATGGGCCTTGTCCAGGGACTGGGCAAGCTTGGCAAAAATGTATGCGCCGCCATTCGTCAGCCTTCCGGCGGACCCACCATGAACATCAAGGGATCTGCCGCCGGCGGCGGTCTGGCCCAGTGTATTCCTTTAACCCCGTTTTCTCTGGGCTTCACCGGTGATATCAATGCCATTATGAATGCCCACAACCTGGCCATGGTGGCCCTGACCTCCCGGCTGCAGCATGAAAGAAACTACACCGATGAGCAGCTGGAAAGACTTTCCGGCATGAAACGCCTGGACATTGACCCCACCAACGTGGAAATGGGCTGGGTCATCGATTTCTGCTGCCAGGCCCTGCGTAACATCATTATCGGGATTGACGGTGTCAACGGCAAAGCAGATGGATACATGATGAGATCCAAATTCGGCATTGCCGTATCATCCGAAGTCATGGCCATTCTGTCTCTGGCCAATGACCTCAAGGACATGCGTGAAAGAATGGGCAAAATCGTTGTGGCCTACACCAAAAAAGGCAAACCCGTGACCACGGAAGATCTTCAGGTGGCCGGTGCCATGACCGCATGGATGGTGGATGCACTGAACCCGTCTTTAATGCAGACCCTGGAAGGCCAGCCGGTTATCGTGCATGCCGGTCCCTTTGCCAACATCGCCATCGGCCAGAGTTCCATCATTGCTGACAAGGTCGGCCTGAAGCTGGCAGATTACCATGTGACCGAATCCGGATTCGGTGCGGATATCGGGTTTGAAAAATTCTGGAATCTCAAATGCCGGTATTCAGGGCTCAAGCCTGACTGTGCCGTGGTGGTTGCCACCATCCGGGCCCTTAAATGTCATGGCGGCGCACCCGTTCCTGTGCCGGGCAAACCCATGCCGGAAGAGTATGCCACTGAGAATGTTGAATGGGTTGCCAAGGGCTGTGACAACCTTATCCATCATATCAGAAACGTCAGAAAAGCCGGCATCTCACCGGTTGTCTGCATCAACGCTTTTTACACGGATACAGATGCGGAAATTGCCAAGGTCAGGGAACTGTGTGAGGCAGAAGGTGCCAGGGTGGCCCTGTCCCGTCACTGGGAAAAGGGTGGTGACGGTGCCATTGAATTTGCAGAAACCGTTGTGGAGGCCTGTGAAGAAAAAACCGAATTTAAATTTCTGTATGAACTGGATATGCCCATCAAACAGAGAATCGAACTCATTGCCAAAGAAGTGTACGGCGCTGACGGGGTTGATTATTCTGCTGAAGCGGAAAAATCGCTTGCCAGAATCCAGGCTGATCCTGAACTGGCCGGCCTGGGCATGTGCATGGTGAAAACCCATCTGTCTCTGTCTGACAACCCCGCACTCAAGGGTGTGCCAAAAGGCTGGAGACTGACTATACGCGAAGTTCTAACCTATGGCGGTGCCGGGTTCATCGTTCCTGTGGCAGGGGCCATCAGCCTCATGCCGGGTACCGGCTCCAACCCGGCATTCAAACGGGTTGATGTGGATGTGGAAACCGGCAAGGTTGAAGGTGTATTCTAACGCGGGAAACCCGCAGCCCGGGTGCCCTGCCTCATTTTTTTGTTTTTTTAACTGAATGCTGAGGCGCAGGGCACCAATCCCGTGTGCACAGGTTAAATGTACACAAATCAAACCAAATTCCGTAACCGGTGTTTTTGCAGAGTTTCAGGCCAGGGCCGGTTACGGGTCAACCCCTTATGAATGTTTGGAGAAAAAATATGACAGCGCAAATTATCAGCGGAACTGAGATCAGAAAGGCTATCCTCGGGGAAATCAAAGAGGAAGTCGATCAGATGAAACAAAATCACGGCAAGGTGCCTGGTCTTGTGACCATCCTTGTGGGGTCCAGCCCGGCATCCATCAGTTATGTAACCCTTAAGGTGAAAACAGCCATAAGCCTGGGATTCCATGAAATCCAGGATGATCAGCCGGAAGATATTTCTGAAAAAGACCTGCTGGCATTGATTGATAAATATAACAATGATCCTGATATTCATGGTATTCTGGTGCAGCTGCCCCTGCCCAAACATATTGATGATAAAAAAGTGCTCAATGCCATCAATCCGGACAAGGATGTGGATGCGTTTCATCCGGTGAATGTGGGCCGGCTGATGATCGGCGGAGACGAGGTCAAGTTTCTGCCCTGCACCCCGGCCGGTATCCAGGAAATGATTGTACGTTCGGGCACGGAAACCTCGGGTGCGGAAGTTGTGGTGGTGGGCCGTTCCAATATCGTGGGCAAGCCCATTGCCATGATGATGGCCCAGAAAGGGGTGGGTGCCAACGCCACAGTGACCATAGTTCATACCCGGACCAAAGATCTTGCCAGCCACTGCAAACGCGCGGATATTCTTATTGTCGCAGCCGGGGTGCCGGATCTGGTGAAACCCGAATGGATCAAACCCGGTGCCACGGTAATTGATGTGGGGGTAAACCGGGTGGGCATGAATGAAAAAACCGGAAAAGCCATTCTTAAAGGGGATGTGGATTTCGATGCAGCCAAGGAAATCGCTGGTAAAATCACGCCGGTTCCCGGCGGGGTGGGACCCATGACCATTGCCATGCTGATGAAAAACACCTTAAGGTCGGCTAAATTGAGCCTTGGGATAAACTGATCTACAGCGTTATCGTGTAACCATGTTTCGGGGTCAGGCTTGAAAAAAGAAATAATGCAGGCCTGACCCCGTCTTTGTTTTTTGCGCGGGGAAATGTTACGTTAAGTTGGGAAAAAGAGGGAATCATGGATAAACTTGATGCAATTTTTGCACCGGAAACCATTGCTGTGGTTGGCGCGTCAACCCAGAAGGGTAAGGTGGGCCACGATATTTTTGCCAATATCCTGTCCGGCGGGTATAAAGGCACGTTGTATCCAGTGAACCCCAAAGCCAGGTCTGTGCTCAGTGTAAAGTGCTATACCAGTATCACCAATATTCCGGATCCTATTGATCTGGCCATGATTATCCTGCCCCCCAAAGCTGCTCTGGCATCCGTGCAGGCGTGTATTGCCAAAGGGGTGAAAGGCATTGTGATCGTATCTGCCGGTTTCAAGGAAGTGGGGGGAGAAGGCGCTGGTATTGAAAAGCAGATAAAATCATTGTGCACCGATGCAGGGGTCCGGCTGGTGGGTCCCAACTGCCTGGGGGTGATAAATCCGTCTCCAAAGGTTTCATTGAATGCCAGTTTTTCTTCGCGTATGCCTGCTCCGGGCAATGTTTCCTTTATTTCCCAGAGCGGGGCATTGTGCACGGCTGTGCTGGATTATGCAGCAGACAAGGGGTTTGGATTTTCCAAATTTATTTCTATCGGCAACAAGGCGGATGTGGATGAGCTGGATCTGCTGCGCTACTACCACAAGGACCCGGATACGGATGTGGTCATGATTTACATGGAAGAGCTGAGCCGCAGTGCAGAAGAGTTCATCACTGAAGTGCGGAAAATGACTTCCGGCACCAACCCCACCCATGTTATCGCTATCAAGTCAGGCTCCTCTGCTGCCGGTGCAAGGGCGGCTGCCTCCCACACAGGGGCACTGGCAGGATCAGATGTGATTTATGACGGGTTGTTCACCATGTCCGGTATTCTGCGGTGCAAGACCGTGAACCAGCTTTTTGATTATGCCCAGGCCTTTGCCGCCAACAAGTATCCTACAGGGGATCGGGTTGCCATTGTCACCAATGCCGGGGGCCCCGGTATCATGGCCACGGATATGAGTGAACAGTCCGGCTTGCGCCTGGCACAATTTTCCGAAGAAACCATAACGGAATTAAGAAAATATCTGCCGGTCACAGCCAATTTTCATAATCCAGTGGATGTCATCGGGGATGCGGCAAAGGACCGGTATGAGAACACTCTGGCAACCGTGCTGGCGGACCGGGGCGTGGACGCGGTGCTCATCATTCTCACTCCCCAGTCCATGACCGATGCCATCGGCACAGCTGAGGCCATTGTCAGGATAGCCCAAAATACCATTAAGCCGATTTTATGCGCTTTCATGGGTATTGTGGACGTGTCTGACGGGGTCAAGCTGCTCCAGGCGCATAAAGTACCGGTATATCAGTTTCCAGAGAGTGCTGCCAGGTCCCTGGGGGCTTTGCGGGAAGGTATGAAATGGCTTTTCAGAAAAATTCTTCCCCAGTATAATCTGGTGTATGATAAAGAAAAAGCCGGAAAAATTATCCATAAGTATTTGTCCCGGGGCCGGCATGTTCTGGGGGAACTGGACGGCAATGAAATCCTTAAATGCTATGGATTCAACATCCTTCCCATGGCCCTGGCCAAAACAGCAGCCCAAGCCAAAGATATCGCCCGGGATCTGGGGTATCCCGTGGTCATGAAGATCGTATCTGCCCAGATCCTGCACAAGTCTGATGCCGGCGGGGTCCGGGTGAGACTGGAGAATGACCAGGATGTTGAAACTGCGTTTACCGATATTATGAAAAATGCGGGAAAATATGATCCGGATGCCCAGCTGGAAGGGGTGCTGGTGCAGCAGATGGCGCCTGCCGGCAAAGAGGTGATCCTCGGAGTGACCCGGGATCCCGTATTCGGTCATGCAGTCATGTTCGGGCTTGGGGGCATTTTTGTGGAAGTTTATAAAGATGTGGCTTTCCGGTTGTCGCCCATGGGCAGGAATGTGGCCAGGCGGATGGTTAAAAGCATTAAAGGATATCCCATTCTTAAAGGATTGCGCGGAGAATCAGCATCCGACATAGAGGAGATAGAGAAAAACATTGTATCCTTAAAAGCGCTGGTGGATGATCACCCCATGATCAGGGAGCTGGATATCAATCCGCTTTTTGTCCATGAAACAGGTAAGAAAACAACCGTGGCTGATATTATTATCCGGCTTGATGACAAAGCACAACCGCAGTAAAGGAGATTTTGACCATGCCCGAAGGAAACGGTTTTATCATGCAGACAGTAAAAGCAGCAACAGAAAACAAAACCAGCAGGAAAGACACTTTTCCCAAGGTTGATTTTTCAAGCTTTATTCTTTCCATTTATTCCTCCGGGCTGGTACAGCTGGGAAAAGTGGAAGATCCTTCCACAGGACAGATCCAGAAAAATCTGATCATGGCCAGACACACCATTGATATGATGGCCATGCTTTCGGAAAAAACCCGGGGAAATCTGAACAAGGATGAAGAAAATTTGTTACGGGCACTTCTCAGTGAAATACGTCTGGCCTATGTTGAGGCAAGCGCTTGATACAAAACCGGTCATCCCCGGCCAAGGTAAACCTTTTTTTACATATTACCGGCAGGCGTGCTGACGGGTTTCATGAGCTTTTTTCCCTGATGACAAAAATCAGCCTGGCAGATGATATGGCATTTGCATTTCAGGGCCGGGACATCCAGGTGACCTGTGACCATCCTGGTGTGCCGGAAGGCAGAACCAACCTGGCATACAAGGCAGCAGCACTGTTTTTTTCGTCCTGTGGAAAGCTGGCAAAACCAATACCCATGGCCGGGGTTTTGATTCATATACGCAAGCACATCCCTGTGGGCGGCGGTCTGGGTGGCGGCAGCAGTAATGCCGCCACTGTTCTCAAGGTACTCAATGAGCGGTACGGTCGTCCCTTTTCTGCGGAGGCGCTTTTAAAGATGGGGCTGGACCTTGGCGCAGATGTGCCGTTTTTTCTTTTTGGCGGGCCTGCACTGGCCACAGGGGTGGGGGAAAAACTTATCAGAACGCCGGATTTGGGCCCAGCATACCTGGTAATGTGTAATCCCGGTATTCCTGTGCCCACGGTCAGGGTGTTTAAGGAACATGATTTTTGTTTGACAACCCCTGAGAAATATACTATAAAATCTGTTTCGGATGCTCTGCTGCAAGGAGAGGGGATCGATATCCTGCAGTACCTGCATAATGATCTGGAAGGATCAACCTTCAGGCTGTATCCGGAAATCAGGTCCACCAAAGAAGAGATGGAGCGGTTGCTGCAAAGACCTGTAACCATGTCTGGCAGTGGCAGTACCCTTTTTGTCCTTTTTCCAGGGCGGGAAGATGCAAAGCAGGGGTATGAACGCCTTTGCAGGCAGTGGCCTGATAAAGACAAACGCTTTTTTTTAACCGCGTTGCAGAATGGATAAAATAACGAATGGTAAATGTACTGGGGCGTCGTCAAGTGGCAAGACACAGGGTTTTGATCCCTGCATTCAGAGGTTCGAATCCTCTCGCCCCAGCCATATTTTTGTGACTTCATAAAAAAAGAGATATATTATGAGCGGGTTGTCAATTTTTGCAGGAAATTCAAACCCCCTGCTGGGTGACAGAATTTCTGAATATCTTGCAAAACCCTTGGGGAAATTGAAGGTCAATCGTTTCAGTGATGGAGAAATCCAGGTTGAAATACTGGAAAATGTTCGAAAGCAGGAAATTTTTGTGATCCAGTCTACCTGCAAGCCGGTGAATGATCACCTGGTGGAGCTGCTGCTTATGATTGATGCGTTCAAACGTTCTTCCGCCAGCCGTATTACAGCTGTTATTCCTTATTTCGGGTATGCCCGCCAGGATAAAAAAGTGTCTCCCAGGGTTCCCATCTCTGCTAAAATGGTGGCAGATCTTCTGGAGAACACTGGCGTTGACCGGGTAATCACCATGGATCTGCATGCCGGTCAGATCCAGGGATTTTTCAGCGTGCCTGTGGACAATCTCTATGCAGCGCCCATTATCATCGACGATATCAAAACAAAGTACCCTGAAAATCTGGTGGTGGTTTCTCCGGATGCCGGCGGTGTGGAACGTGCCAGGGCCTATGCAAAACGCCTGAATTGCAGCCTGGCCATTGTTGACAAACGCCGAAGTGCCCCCAACCAGGCCAGGGCCATGGCCATTATCGGGGACGTGCAGAACAAGACAGCCATTATTATTGATGATATGGTGGATACAGCCGGAACCCTTACCGAGGCTGCCGGGGTAATCCGTGAAAAAGGTGCCAGACAGGTGCATGCCTACTCCACCCATCCGGTGTTATCCGGGCCGGCCATTGACAGAATAAACAGCTCTTCTTTGAGCTCGCTGGTTGCCACAGATACGATCCCTTTGTCAGAAGAAGCACAAAAATGTAAAAAAATCAGGACATTATCCATTGCAAAGCTTGTGGGTGAGGCCATCATGCGCAGCTACAGGGGTGATTCGGTTAATTCCCTATTTATATAAACAATTTTTAACAGTCCACTTTAACGCTCAATTATTTTATCTTTTCGTAAATAGCGGACACGGAGGAAAAGACGTTGGAACTTATTAAATTACATGCAACAAAACGCACCACCAAAGGAAAAGGTGCTGCCAGAAAAATGCGCAGTAAAAAGAATATTCCCGCAGTCATTTACGGTCCTAAAATTGACCCCATGATGTTATGCCTTGAAACCAGTGAATTTGATAAAATCATTCGGGACAGGGGTACTTCGGGTCTGTTTCTGAACGTGAAAATTCAGGGGGAGGAAGAGGTTAAAAGCAAGGTGGTGATGCTCAAGGATCTGCAGATGGACACCTATGGCATCGAATACCTGCATGCGGATTTTCATCAGATTGATATGGACACCCTGGTAACTGTAGCTGTCCCGATTGTGCCGGTGGGCATAAGTAAAGGGGTCAAAGAAAGCGGCGGCATGCTTCAGATCATCCGCCGTGAACTGGAAGTGGTGTGTAAACCCGCAGATACACCTGAAAGTATTGAAATCGATGTTGCTGATCTGGATATCGGGGATGCCGTCCATGTGGAGGAGATCGATCTGGGAGAGGCAGTGGAAATCCCCCATGAGGTGAATTTTACCGTAATAACGATTGTTGCGCCTGATGCTGGTGAAGAAGAAGAATTGGCTGAGGACGAACTTCTGGAAGAAGAAATGGCTGAAACAGAAGAGGTCTCAGCTGAAGAACCTTCTGAATAGTGCGCTGCCTGTTTTATGGCACAAGCAGCAAGCAAAATGATAGCGGGTCTGGGAAACCCCGGCCAGACCTATTCCCGGACCCGCCACAACATCGGCTTTCAGGTGGTGGAAGCCATTGCAGAAAAAGCAGGTGTTGATTTCAATAAATCCCGTTTTGATGCAGCCTTTACCAGAGCCCGGATCCACGATCAGGAGGTTTTTCTGGTCAAGCCGCTGGCTTTCATGAACCGAAGCGGGTTTCCCCTCCAGAAATTATCCGCATATTTTAAAATTTCTTTCACTGATATCATTGTGGTACACGATGACATGGATCTGCCCTTTGGATCCCTTAAAATAGTACAGAACAGAGGCGCTGGTGGACATAACGGTGTAAGATCCATTATGGACGTCTTTGGCCGCAAAGACTGTATCAGGGTGCGGGTAGGGGTAGGGCATCCGGATAAGCACGGCCAGGTGACCGGACATGTGCTGGGCAGATTCACCCCTGGGGAACAGGCTGCCCTGAATGATACTGTGACTGAAGCTGTTAAGGCCTGCAGCCTTATTCTTTCCAAAGGCGCTGTCTCAGCCATGAACCAGGTGAATACCAGGCCTTGAACAGTGGTCACTGTGCAGTACAATATTTGTATCTTTTTTCTTTGTAAATTTTTTCAGTTCCGGTTAAAATTTGTCTGTCTTTGGCAAAAAATGGCTGAATCGCCTTGGGAAGCGGGTATCGCAAACTTTTTGTTTGACAATCTTGTTAAGATATGATTACATGCTTAAGAATGGGCAAATTGTTTTTAACAAATCAAGGTGGGCTATCCAATGGGTGAAAATTCCAAGAACACAACGGCTAGAGCGGTAACATCAACCAAAAAAGAATTTGCAAAAGGGGACCTGGCTGTTTATCCTGCACACGGGGTTGGCTGTATCGAGTCAATTGAAAGCAAGGAGATAAACGGCGATACCATGAATTTTTACATGATGAAAATTGTGGAAAACGGCATGGTTATAATGATTCCCACATCCAATGTCGAATCAGTGGGGTTGCGGGAAGTCATTGCTGAGACTGAAATTCCCAAAGTCTACAAGGTGATGCAGGAAAAAGCGCAAAATGGTGACAACCAGACATGGAACCGGCGATACAGGGAATACATGGACAAAATCAAAACCGGCTCCATTTATGATGTCGCTGAAGTCTTCCGGGATCTGTTTCAGCTTAAACTGGAAAAAGATCTTTCCTTTGGTGAACGCAAACTGCTGGATACAGCCCAGAACCTTTTGGTACAGGAATTGTCAACGGCAAAAGAGATTGATGAGCTGTCCATGATGAAAGAGATCGAGAATTTATTTCAATAGCCTTTATTCAGGATTTTGTATAACAAACCGGCGGGCAGATATTGTCCGTCGGTTTTCTTTTGGGGTACCATGAAAATAGACGTTATTATTCCCCGGGAAGCCGCAGGCCAGCGTCTGGATTTTTTTGTCTGTCAGGCAGTGGAAAGCTGCACCAGATCCATGGCCGCTGCATTGATCAACCAGGGAAACATCCGGGTGTCTGCCCAAAAAAAACGCCCTGGATACCGGCTGAAAAAATCAGACCGGATCACCGGGATAATTTCGCATCCTGCCCATCCCCCGGCAGTTATACCGGAATCCAGGCCGATCCATTCGGTGTATGAAGATGCCCATATCATTGTCTTGAACAAACCATCCGGCCTTGTGGTGCATCCCGGGGCAGGCAACCAGGAAAATACCCTGGTCAACAGATTACTTCATTATTACCCGGATATCAAAGATGCAGGAGAAGATCCTCTGCGGCCCGGCATTGTCCATCGCCTGGACAGGGACACCACCGGACTGATTCTGGTGGCCAGAACCCCCCACAGTCTCAATTTTCTGCAAAAAGAATTTAAATACCACCGGGTGAAAAAAACATATCTGGCCCTGGTGTCAGGTGGGTTGCTTCCGGATTCCGGAGATATCACCCTGCCCGTGGGCCGGCATCCAAAACACCGCAAACGTATGGCTGTCATCCCTGAAACTGGAAAATCCGCCCATACATCCTGGCAGGTATGCCGGCGGTTTGTCCGCTCCTGCCTGGTCAGGGTAAATCTTCATACCGGCCGCACCCATCAGATCCGGGTCCATTTTTATGATATGGACCATCCCCTGCTGGGAGACCGGATCTATCAATACCGCAGAAACCGCAGAAAACAGCAGGCATATCCAAGACAGATGCTGCATTCCTGGCAGATCGCTTTCAGACATCCGTATTCCGGCAGGAAAATGAAATTTGCTGCTGAGCCACCAGCAGATTTTATGTCTGCCGTGACAAAAGAAGCCGCAATTGTTGAAAAATGATCTTGTTTTGTTACATACCAGTTAATTATTTTGGAAATTTGAGGGATATGGTTGACATTTTGCTTTACTGATGGTTATAGAGTAAAAGATTTGTCCGGCCTGTCCGGATACCCATGCATAAAAAGACAATTGCAAACATGAAGGATACAGCATGATTCAATCAATTTTGATGATGGGCGGGCTTGGGGTGGTTATCGGTACAGCCCTGGTGATCGCTTCCAAGGCATTCTATGTATATGAGGACCCCAAAGTGGTGGCCATTGATGATGTGCTGCCCGGTGCCAACTGCGGCGGCTGCGGCCTGCCCGGATGTACGGCCAATGCCCAGGCCATTGTGGAAGGCACGGCAAGTGTCAACTCCTGTGTGGCAGCCGGGGATGATGTGGCCCAGGCCATTGCCGCCATCATGGGGGTATCTGTATCAGACAAGGAACCTGAATTTGCAGGGCCGGGGTGCTACTACGGCAATGCAGATGCAGACCTT
>DATFKQ010000138.1:0-3744 GCA_035268565.1 Desulfotignum sp.
TTGAGACCAAAAAAGGAAACACAGTGAAATGAAAAAAGGAAGGAAAATGAAACACAAAGGATTGTATCTGGTTTGTGCAGGTTTTTGCGCGTGGCTGGGGTTATCCCTTGCAGCAGCAGGGGCAGGAGAACAAACAAAGCCTGGGACAACAACGGTCTATTCCCTTGGTGAGGTGGTCGTTTCAGCAGACAGGCCAGGGGATGGGCCGGTTAAAACCGTGGAGATTACGGCTGAAGACATTGAAAAACGGCATGCCCTGACCCTGGCAAAAGCCCTGGAACTGCTGCCCGGGGTTGATATCCGCAGGGGGGGACAGGGGATTCCCAGGGTCAACATCCGGGGCTTTCGCAGCCGGCACACTATCCTGCTGCTCAACGGCATTCCCATCAATTCCACTTATGACAGCCAGTTTGATCCCAACATGATTTCCACTGAAAATATTGCAAAAATCAAGGTGTCATACGGCGGCCATTCCGTGCTTTACGGCCAGGGCGGGCTTGCCGGGGTCATCAATATCATAACCAAACAGGGGACCAAAGGGTTTGGGGGTGAAATTTCAGGTGAAATGGACGAGCACGGCAACCATTACACCAAAGTGAATACTGCAGGGGGCACGGACAGGATCAGTTTTTTTGCCGGAATCAACAACTATGATTCCGACGGGTTTCACCTGTCCGAAGATTTTGATCCCACTGCCATGGAAAACGGCAATACCAGAGAAAACAGTGATCTTCAGAGACTGAGCCTGTTCGGCAACCTGGTATATCAGATAAATGATGACCTGGAACTTGGTGTCACAGTAGAAAAAACCTCGGGCGAGTACGGCACCCCGCCGACCGTTCTGGATGACAAAAAGGACCCGTTTTATAAAAAACCCAAATATGATCGGACCGAAGATTTTGATACCCTTTCCGGGCAGGTGTCCATGGGATATGACCCTGAAGGTATGTTTGATTTCAGGGGTTGGGTGTTTGTCAACACCGGCGAACAGGAGAATGCCCGGTATGATGATGACACCTACAGCACCATGACAAAGAAAAACACCTTTACCAGCGATGATGAAACACAGATAAAAGGGGCCACCCTGCAGACCGGTGTTGATTTTGGCACATATGGCAGGACCGTGGTTTCGCTGTCCACCGAAGCCAGTGATTATACCTCCGACCTTTTGAATGTTGACAAGGATAACCGGCCCCCGACTTTTTATTATTTCGATCACAGCCTGGACATGTATTCAGCAGCCTTGGAATACAATGTACAGCTGTTTTCCGGATTCGAGATTCTTGCCGGATACAGCCACCACTGGCAGACCAAAGATGCCGGCAGTGATGTGGATGAGGGCAGCTATATGGCCGGCGTCAGCTATGATATCACCGACAATACCACGGTGCGGGCATCCTATGCCAGAAAGATACGGTTTCCGGACATCAAACAGCTGTATGACGCAAAATCCGGCAATGCCGACCTGGTTACCGAAGAATCCAAAAACCTCGAAGCCGGCATCACCCAGCGGTTGTTCAAAGACATGATTCTGGATGTGGCGGTATTCAAAAACGATGTGGAAGACTATATAGAAAAAAATGACAGTACCGATCAGTATGAAAACTGGGAGACATACGCGTTCAAAGGATTTGAAATTTACCTGTTCAAACCCTTTCTTGCCACCGGCACCATCGGCCTGGGATATTCCTATCTGGATACCGAAGATGAATCCCCGGGCGCCCGGAGAGATGAACTGCAGTACCGGCCGGAACATAAATACACGCTGGATGTGGGGTATACATGGGATTTCGGTCTGACAGCCCATGCAGACATTCTCCACACGGCTGACCAGTATTATTATTCCGATACCTTTGAAAAAGGCAAGCTCAAGGACTATACCCTGGTCAACATCAAACTGGAGCAAAGGGTATATAAAGAGAGGGTATATGTGTATTTCGGCGTGGACAACCTGACCGATGAGAATTATGCGGAATCCTATGGCCTTCCCCAGGCGGGGAGGACCGGATATGCCGGGCTCAGGATGACGTTTTGATGGAGAAAGATGAATGAATTACATGGTCTGCATTGATGACACGGACATGCCGGGCACCCGGGGTACAGGATGGCTGGTGGAAGATCTGTGCAACCTGCTGGCGGCAGAGAAACTGGCTGTAACCACGGCCATCAGCCGGCATCAGCTGTTTGTGCACCACGATATCCCCTATACCTCACATAATTCCGCCATGGGGTTTGAGATGACCCTGGGGCAGGGAACCATTGAGGATATCATGGCCCTGTTCACAAATTTTCTGGAAACCCGGACGGAAAAAGGATCGGACCCCGGCCTGTGTGTGGCACCGTTATCAGGTCCGCTAAACAGGCAGAAACTTGTGGCATTCGGCAAAGCAGCCAAACAGGAGGTACTGACCAAATCCGATGCCTATGGCCTGGCTGCTGCAAGCAATGTGCATTTATCGGAACACGGCGGTACCGGTCAGGGCGTGGTGGGGGCCCTGGCCGGCATCGGACTGCGGCTTTCGGGCAATGACGGCCGTTACAGGGGGTGGTACCACCTGGGCCGGCCCGGAGATATCGTCAGTGTGCGTTCCCTGTGCGCCCATCCGTTTGTGGATCAGCTGGTCACCGTGACCGGGGAGGTGCTTTCCCCGGATACCCGGGTGATGATGGGTTCGGAAAAAACAAAAACCGTGCGCCTGGACCACAAACAGGTGATTGTGGTGGCACCCTGTGAAGCGGATGCATGTTCCGGCATTGTTTTTCGGACCATAACCAAAAAGGAAGCAAAACAATATTGAAATCCCTTCCCGGGCTTCGGACAGGCTTGTTTGTGCTGCTTGCGGTTTTTCCGCTGCTGCTGGGCGTATTTTCCATTTTTCTGGGCCGGTACCCCATATCGGTGCAGGAGATTGCCGCCCTTGCAGCCGCCGTACTTACCGGCAGGGAGGTGGACCCCACCCATTTCAGTGTCATTGTGTATGTCCGGCTGCCCCGTATCATTCTGGGTGCGCTCGTGGGGGGAAGTCTGGCGGTGAGCGGGGCCGCTTTTCAGGGATTGTTCCGCAATCCCCTGGTGAGTTCCGGGATGCTGGGGGTCAGTTCCGGCGCAGGATTCGGGGCGGCCCTGGCCCTGATTCTGTGTGACCGGTATGTGTATGTGTATCCCTTTGCATTCGGGTTCGGGCTGCTGGCGGTGCTGCTGTGTTTTTTTATCGGCCGGTTCACCGCCTCCACCCATGCCATCACCCTGGTGCTGGGCGGGGTGATCGTGGGATCTATTTTTTCCGCGCTGATTTCCCTGCTCAAGTATCTGGCTGATCCCTATGACGAACTGCCGGCCATTGTGTTCTGGCTGATGGGAAGTCTGTCCCGGGCGGAATATGATCAGATTCTCACCGCCGGCATCCCCATGGCCGCCGGATCCATGGGCCTGATGATCATCCGCTGGCGGTTGAATGTGCTGGCCATGGGTGACAGGGAAGCCCATTCCCTGGGCCTCAATGTCCATGCCAACCGGGTCTTCATCATCGTCTGCGCCACCCTGGCAACTGCCGGTGCCGTGTGTGTCAGCGGTGTCATCGGATGGGTGGGGCTGGTGGTCCCCCACATGGGAAGGATGCTGATGGGAAACAACAACCGGGATCTGATACCAGTGGTTTTCTGCATGGGGGCGGCATTCCTGATCCTGGTGGATGACCTGAGCCGCCTGATGAGCACCAGTGAAATGCCCCTGGGGATTTTGAC
>DATFKQ010000139.1:0-2773 GCA_035268565.1 Desulfotignum sp.
ATATGCCCTGACCGGCGGCATCTTTGCCCAGGACAGGCAGGCCATTCATGAAATGACAGCCGCCCTGACCCACAGTGCCGGCAATTTTTATATCAACGACAAACCCACCGGCGCGGTGGTGGGGCAGCAGCCTTTCGGCGGGGCCAGGGCCAGCGGCACAAATGACAAGGCGGGCAGCATTTTCAACCTGCTGCGCTGGGCCTCCATCCGGACCATCAAGGAAACCTTTGTTCCGTCGGAAGATATTGCCTATCCGTTCATGGGAGCTGAGAAATAAAGCCGGTGCATGTGCGAAGCAATCATTTCATGGAAATATGCATGCAGATTGCTTCGCACGGACTGTGAAAGATTGCTGGCAAGCCAGCCCCTTTTGTCATCCGGCTGGCCGACGGGGTGATCAACTCATTTTTTGGTGGTCGATTCCCTGCCCTTTGGGTCGGCCTGAAACAGTCTCCGGGAGGGGACGGCCCAGATATTCAGCCCGGCATCAAGACAGTAAACGTGATTGCCGCTGTAAACGATGATTCCACCCTTCCATTCATCTGCCAATTCTTGGGCAATTCGGCCCATGATTCGCCAGTCCTTTTTTACAACGGTTTCGCGTGATTTAATCTCCATACCGATATATCCTGTATCTGTCTTCAGCAGTAAATCCAGCTCCATTCCGGATTGGGTCCTGTAGAAATAGAGGTCTGTTTCAGTCTGAGACGTCTTCACCCATTTGTAAATCTCGCTTACCACCATGGTCTCGTACAATTCTCCGGTCACCCCTTCTTTGAATCCTGACAGCTGTCTGAGTATCCCCACATCCAGCCAGTACAGCTTGGGGGATTTAATCACCCTGCTTGTCAGGTTTCGGTAAAAAGGCTGAAGTGTCATGGATTGATAGGAAATTTTCAGGTATTCAAGATACCGTCTGGCAGTATCAACGCTGATCCCTGTATCACGTGCCAGTTCAGAGTAGTTCAACAGCTTTCCTGATCTTAACGCCGCCAGTTGCTGAAATTTTCGAAACGGCCTTAAATCATCCAGTTTTGCCAGGTCCCCGAGATCCCGCTCCAGATACAGATAACAGTAATCTTTCAACCACTTCCAGCGCTCAAGTTCTGACAACGGCAACAGACCGGGCATACCGCCCCATTGAAGAAGGTGCTGTTCCACTTCAATGGAATCGATTTCCCCGGTTCCGAACAGAACCGGTTGTATCTGCGCCAATACCCCGGATAAATCGGATTGAACAATGATTTCCTGAAGCAGCGGGGTCTGTGGCGCCTGGTTTGCGGCAATCGGGTGAAGCTCAGACTGAAGCAATGGCCAAAGCTCAAATATGAAAGCCCTTCCTGCCATGGTCTCCCGGATGTTTTTCAACAGAAGGATCTGGCTTGAGCCTGTTAAAACAGAAAAAGAAATATCGCCGGCATCATAAGCAAATTTGATTTTTTCAAAAACAGCCGGTTCTTTTTGTGCTTCGTCGATAACCGCGGATCCGATGACACGGTGCCAGGCCAGAGAAGAGGTCTGGCTTACGATATCACGGTATTCGACTGCATCCAGATTCAAATAATTCAAATCCGAATAACTGGATTTGACCAGTGTTGTTTTTCCTGTTTGCCTGGCGCCGGTCAGAATGACTATTCGTTTTCTGGAATCCGGCGGCAGGTGTTTTTCAATGTGCCGGTTTATGAAAGAATTGAATTTCATGATCGTTATTTTAACTTTAAATTTTACGATGTCAAGCGAAAATTTAAATAAAAATATCAGATTGATCAGCACAACAGCGTCCGGAAGCGGTACGGACTTGGTTCACGGCGGATCGGTGCAAAGGCGCCATCAATGAGCGTTTTGTCCCGCCCGAAGAGATTGCCTGTCCGTTCATGGGCGAGGATCCCATGGACGACCCCAATTAAGGGGGGTGTTCAAAGATCATTTTTCTGGACCGGTATGCCGACCGGATCGTGACGGTGAAACGGTCGGTGCCGTAACTATTCCTGTTGCCGGCACCATGTGCTGGATTGACCCGGAATACGCAGTATCGGCAGATATGTTTAGAGCGCCCCTGCTGGTTGAAATCAGACGGCAGGGGCGGTTTTATTGCTGCTGAAACCGGGGTTAATGGGCATACTGGCTTGCGTATTCCGCATCGTTGTACATGGCTTCACCATAGAGATCTTTGCCGTAATCCCGGATAATGCCCTGTCCCTGTTCCGATGCGACAAAATCGATGAACGCGGATGCAATGGCGGGGTGCTGTCCACGACCTTCGGGCTGGCACAGGGCATGGTAGGTGTTGATCAGGAACGGGTCTCCCCTGAACAGAATGGTAAGGTTTGAAAGGTCTTTTTTGCCGGCCACCCAGGTGGAGGAATCGGTCATGAAATACCCGTTGACATCATTGGCTTTTTTCAACGTGGCCATCATGAAATCTTTTGTGATCATGTACCAGTCGGATCCCGGATCGATTCCGGCTTTTTTCCAGAGGGCCATTTCTTTTTTGTGGGTCCCGGAATTGTCCCCCCGGGACAGGAACGGTGCTTTCGCCTGTGCGATTCTGGCATACGCCTCCGCTGCAGTGGCGGCTTCGGCAATGCCGGCAGGATCGTTTTTGGGGCCCACGATATAGAATTCATTGGATCCGATCAATGTGCGCTTGATGGCCCAGCCATCTGCCACGGCCTGCTTTTCCGCTGCCGGGGCATGCACCATGACCACATCCACCTGCTGCTCCTTGAGCAGGTTCAGGGACTTGCCCGACCCGGCTTTGACCCAGCACATG
>DATFKQ010000140.1:0-4157 GCA_035268565.1 Desulfotignum sp.
GGTGCCCCTGGTCTGTGACATGCCGGAGATCACTGATATCATTGTGGAATCTGTATATCCCGAGAACCCCATGGGGCCGTATGGTGCCAAAGAAGCGGGCATGTCCATTGCCATGTCTGCGGCCCAGGCTTATGCCGGGGCCGTTTCCAATGCCATCGGGGTGTATATGGACAGTTTTCCGTTGACGCCGGACAAGATTGTGGCGGCTATCCGGGGAAAGCGGCAGGCGTGAAAGTGATGCGCCGGTTTTTTTAGGCGGGTTGAAGCACCCGGTGTTGGACCCGTGCCGGACAGGTCTTGTGTGTCTCACCCGTCTTCCCCGGTTGACAGGGTGTAGGGCATGCTGCGCTAAACGGCAAAAACTGCGGGCAGGTGTGTCCTCAAACAGTTTGCCGTTCTTTACGCTTTGCATGCCCAACACCCTGTAACAACCGTGTCAGAATGGGATTCGACCCACAAGACCCGCCCGACACTGGACGCTGTCAATCTGATCGAACAGTCGGAAACCTCGGCTGTCTCCTTGGCGGAGGTAACAATCATTCATTAAAGAAAAGGTTGACAAGATGGCCTTTCAGATAAGAGAGAGGTGAACATAATATGGATGCCATTGAAAACAATATGACCGATGCTGCACCGGTAATTGGGGGAGGCCATGTACCGTCTCTCAAAGATCTGGTCATTGTGATCAAGGGGGGCGGGGAAATGGCTACCGGGCTGGCCTGCCGGCTGTTCAATGCCAATTTCCGGCATCTGGTGATGCTGGAAACAGACAGGCCCATGGCGGTGCGGCGGTGTGTGAGTTTCTGCGAGGCCGTGTATGACGGTGCCATCACAGTGGAAGGGATCACTGCCCGCAGGTCAGATGCGTTTTTAGACATTTCCCGGATCTGGGATGCCGGAGAAGTCCCGGTGGTGGTGGATTCGGTCTGGGCAGTGATTTCAGATCTTGCCCCCCAAGTGGTGATCGATGCCATTATTGCAAAAAAAAACCTGGGCACGGATATGGGGGAAGCGCCGTTGGTCATAGGTCTGGGGCCGGGTTTTTGTGCCGGAGAAGATGTGCACCGTGTCATCGAAACCAACCGGGGTCATGACCTGGGCCGGATTATTGAAAAGGGACCGGCCCAGGCAGATACAGGCATTCCGGGTACCATCTGCGGTGTGTCCGGGGAACGGGTTTTGCGGGCGCCCTCTGACGGGCTGTTCGAGGCGGTCTGTGCCATTGGGGATCTGGTGACCAGAGACCAGGTTATGGGGCTTGTGAATCAGGTGCCGGTGACTGCAAAGATTGACGGCATGGTCCGCGGCCTGATCCGTAACCAAACCCTGGTGCCTGCCGGGTGCAAGATCGGGGACATCGATCCCCGGGGGACAGCAGCGGCTCATGACACCATTTCAGAAAAGGCCAGGGCGGTCGGCGGTGCCGTGCTGGAGGCCATATTGAACCGGTACAACCGTTGATGGCAACTTGTATTAAATTTAGACAATTTCAGGAAAATTCATTATGTTGACCCAAGCATTCATTCCATACAAAGGGTATTATTCTTCACCATTTGCCCGCTGGCAGGGCAGTTTTGCCAACCAGCATGCCATTGAGCTCGGGGCGGCCACGGCCAGGGCCTGGCTGGCATCCCGGGAGATCGGCCCGGACAATTTTGACTACCTGATCCTGGGGGCCACGGTGGGACAGCCCCATATTTTTTACGGCGGCCCCTGGGCCGCAGCATTGCTGGGTGCGGACACCATCTCCGGTGCCTGGCTGTCCCAGGCCTGTTCCACCTCCACCACGGCCGTGTTTCAGGCGGCCATGGGGATCGAAACCGGGTGTTATGCCTGCGTTTTCGCCCTGATGACGGACCGGTGCTCGAACGGGCCCCACACGGTCTGGCCCAATCCCAACGGCCCCGGCGGGCAGGTGGTCAGTGAAAACTGGGTCATGGACCAGTTCAATCATGACCCCTGGGCTAAAAATGCCATGATCCAGACCGCTGAAAATGTGGCAAAAGAGGCCGGCATCACCAGAGAACAGTGTGATGAGGTGGCTTGGATGCGGTATGCCCAGTATCAGGATGCCCTGGCAGATGACCGGGCATTCCAGAAACAGTACATGTTTCCGGTGACGTTGCAGATATCCAAAAAAAAATCAGTGACTGTTGCGGCAGATGAAGGCATCATGCCCACCACAGCAGAAGGGCTGGCCGGATTGCGGCCGGTACTGCCGGACGGGGTCCACACTTTCGGGTCCCAGACCCATCCGGCCGACGGCAGCTGCGGTTTGATCGTAACCACCAGGGCGCAGGCGGCCCGATTGAGCCATAATCCGGACCTGGATGCCCGGGTGGTGTCTTATGGATACAGCCGGGCCAGAAAAGGGTTCATGGCCATGGCGGTGGTGCCGGCAGCTCAGATGGCTCTGGAAAAGGCGGGTATAAAGATTGAAGATGTGGCGGTGATCAAGACCCACAACCCGTTTGCGGCCAATGATATCTATATGGCGGACCAGATGGGGATCAGCCTTTCCGCCATGAACAACTTTGGGTCATCCCTGGTGTTCGGTCATCCCCAGGCCCCCACAGCCGGGCGCCTCATCATCGAAGGAATAGAGGAAGTGGCTGCCAGTGGCGGGGGATACCTGCTGTTCACCGGCTGTGCCGCAGGTGATACCGGCGCAGCCCTGGTACTCAAAATATAAACAAATGGGGTTCTATTCGGGGTGATGTGTTGACGGGGTCAGGCCCCTCCTTGATCTGCCGGGGTGAAAAACGTGTATCCGGCAGTCCTGGCTTGACCCTGCTCCACTGAAATTCCGGCATGAACCCATCTTATCCCTTTACAGGAGGAAACTGCATGCGTGCATTGATTATCGGCGGAGTCGGCGGAATGGGGCAGGGTGTTGCCCGGGATCTGGTGAAACAGGACCAGGTGAAAGAGATTGTACTGGCGGACCTGTACCCGGTCCCGGACCGGCTGTCAAAAAAGCTGCGGGAAAGTGACAAAACCACATTGGTGAAAATGGATGTCAATGACCATGACGCCATGGTCAAGGCATTCAAAAATACCGATGTGGTGATCAACACTGCCGGTCCTTTTTACAAGACCGCTGTGCCCGTGGCAAAGGCGGCAGTGGCGGCAGGGAAAAATTATATCGATATCTGTGACGATTATGAAGGCACCCAGATCCTGTTTGAATCCGAGATCGATTCTTTGGCCAAAGACGCCGGTATCACCGTGCTCACGGGCATGGGCTCGGATCCGGGCACCAACAATGTGCTGGTGAAATGGTATGCCGACCGCCTGGATGCGGTGGATGAGATTTATCTTTACTGGGTGGTGAGCATTGCCGAGCTGGCCGGGGCTGCCTGGGACCACTCTTTGCACATGACCCTGGGTAAAATTCCCCAGTACATTGATGGTCAGCTGGTCCAGGTGGAAGGGGGCACAGAGGTGGCAGCGGAACAGTTTCTGGAACCGTTAGGGGTCTGCCATGTCCGGTATGTGGGCCATCCCCAGCCCCTGACCCTGCCCCGGTACATCAAGGGGGTCAAAAACGTGATCATCAAAGGTGCCCTCATCCCCCTGTGGGTGGATGAACTCATTGCCGATCAGAAGGCCACCGGGCTGTTGAACACAAATCCGGTGGATCTCAACGGGGTACGGGTCACCCCCTATGACCTGGCATTGAAGCTGTGGGAGAAAATTCCTGAAGGCCGGGACAACGGCCCCCAGTCCTCAGGCCTGAAAGTGATTGTCAAAGGCAGGCGGGGGGACCACCGTGTTACCTATACTGCGGACATGGTGGGCCGCATGGCGCCCGGCACAGGTCTGCCCGCCTCCATTGCCGCCCTGATGATGGATGACGGCCATGTCACGGTCAAGGGCGTGGTGGCTCCGGAAGGGTGTATCGACCCGGATATCTTTTTAAAGATTTTCCTGGGCCGGGGGGCCAGGATTCACCAGAGCGAGAAAATCGAATCCATGTTTACACCGGACAAGTAAGATATTCACCTTTCACAACAAAGACATGATCACAGGAGCGTTGCTATGAAAGAAACAGCCAGACTGAATATCAGCAAAAGCCTTGAACTGTTCCAACAGGCCTGCACCCTGGTACCGGGGGGGGTCCTGGGGGCCAGAAAACCCACGGATTTCATCAACGG
>DATFKQ010000141.1:0-6744 GCA_035268565.1 Desulfotignum sp.
TGGCCATCAAACATCTGACCATTGCCATGGAACAGGCCAGGGCCTGCGGGCTGCTGGGGGACAATATTCTGAATTCCGGATTTTCATTTGATGCCCGGATCAACAGAGGTGCGGGTGCGTTTGTCTGCGGCGAATCCACTGCGTTGTTCACTTCCATAGAAGGAAATCCCGGTAATCCCAGGCCCAAGTATGTACGGTCTGTGGAAGAAGGTCTGTGGGGAAGGCCCACCGTTCTCAACAATGTGGAGACATGGGCCAATATTCCCTTGATCGTGAACAAGGGCGGAGACTGGTATGCCAAAATCGGTGTGCCCCACAGCACCGGCACCAAGGTGTTCTCCCTGGTTGGCAAAGTAAACAATGTGGGCCTGGTGGAGGTGCCCATGGGGGTACCGCTGTCCACCATTGTGGAAGATATCGGCGGCGGTGTTCCCGGCGGCGCCCCATTTAAGGCGGTACAGACCGGGGGCCCCAGCGGCGGATGTATTCCTTATAAGTTAAAAGATACACCGGTTGATTTTGATTCCTTGACAAAAGCGGGGTCCATGATGGGATCCGGTGCCATGATCGTCATGGATAACAGAGATTGCGTGGTGGATGTGGGACGGTATTTTCTGCGGTTTCTGGAAGAGGAATCCTGCGGCAAATGCATGCCCTGCAGACTGGGATTATCACGGATGCGGGAAATTCTGGACAATTTTTCAGAAGGCAAAGGGTCTGAAAAAGATATCGAGGATCTGTTGAGCCTGTCAAAAGCCATCCAGGACAGCGCGTTGTGCGCCCTTGGCTCCAGCGCCCCCAACCCGGTGCTGACAACGCTCAAATACTTCAAAGATGAATACCTGGCACATGTCACCCAGCAAAAATGCCCGGCCGGGGTCTGTAAAAACCTGATCACCTATTCGATTGACCCGGAACTGTGCACGGGATGCACCAGTTGTGCCAAACAATGTCCTGTCGGCTGTATTGAAGGAGAAAAGAAAAAACCCCATGCCATCGATACCGGTTTATGCATCAGATGCGGTATCTGCATGGATACCTGCAAGTTTAACGCTGTTAACGTCATATGATGGAGGCCTGTCCAGTGATTACATTTACGATAAATGATCAGCAAGTGACCGCCAAAAAAGGGTGGACGGTTCTTGAAACAGCCCGGGAATACGGCATCGAGATTCCCACCCTGTGTCATCATCCCGCTGTCAAACCCAGCGGTGCCTGCCGCCTGTGCATGGTGGAACTCAAAGAAAAAGGCTGGTCCAAGCTGGTGGCATCCTGTATCTATCCGGTTGCAGAAGGCATCAGCATCTATACCGAAACCCCGCGGGTCCACAATGTACGCCGGTGGATCCTGGAAATGCTGCTGGCCTCATGTCCGGGCAGTCCGGAAATCAGTACTTTGGCCCAGGCCCACGGGGTGGTATCCACACGGTTCAAGATCCATGATCCCTCCCAGACCTGCATGATCTGCGGTCTGTGTCAGCGGATCTGTGAAGAGGTGGTGGGCCTGTCAGCCATTGCAGTGGTTGACAGAGGCGTTCACAAGAAAGTGGGCTCACCGTTTATGCGGCCAACCGATGTGTGTGTCGCCTGCGGCTGCTGCCTCACCGTATGCCCCACAGGGGCCATGCAGAATATCTTTGATACCGTAAGAGGTGAACCCAAAATGCCGCTGACACAGCTGGCCATGTAAACAAGGAGGTCCCCATGATGACCGATACAAAAATTGGCGTGTTTCTGTGTAAATGCGGAAACGAGATTGCGCCCCTGATCGATTTACCCCGTCTTTACAGCACCATTCAACCTGAGGCGGATTATTGTGAGATCCTCTCATTTCCGTGCCTTCAGCCGGGCCTGGAAAAAATTATGTCTGCAGCTGCCGCCAACCGGTTGAACCGTATCATCATTGCCGGCTGCGAAGGCCGCACCATGCTTAAAAAATTTGAAACCGCTCTTGAACCTGTTGATATTTTAAAGGGCCAGATTGATATGGTCAATCTCCACAGCCATGTTGCTGCTGTGTCAGACAAATCCCCTCTGGAAAAAGCCGCAAAAGCCGCAAAACTGATAACCGCATCCATTGCAGAAATGCGGGTACTCAAGGCAACCGAACAAGAACGGGCCAGAATTGACGGCCCGGTGGTGGTGGTGGGCAACGGTATTTCCTCTTTTCCTGCTGTACAAAAAATCACCGAAGCCGGTATAGAATGTATGTTGTCGGTTCCCGAGGCAGATCCTGACAAAATCATCCGAAACCTGCACCTTTCCTACCCGGGTGAACGCACCCATTACGACCGCTTAAAAACACTGATCAAAGACACCATGGGCAGCAAAAATCTGACAGTTTTTGAACACAGCCGGCTCACTGAACTTGTCGGTGTTACAGGAAACTATACATTAACCTTCACCCTTCAAAACGGACAGGAAGAAACTGTAAAAGCGGGTGCGATCATCGCAGCACTGGACGCTGAATTGTCACCGCCGGGTCCGGAGTTTGGTTATGACGGCTGCTCCGTGCTCATCCAGTCTGAAATGGAGGAACACATCACCCGGAACGGTACCCCGAAAGGACAGGTGGTCTTCTGGATCAGTGACTATGAATACGGCACACCTGAGCATGCAACGCTTTCAGCCAAAAGTGCATGGACAATGGCCATGCATATGAAGGCATGTTCTCCTGAAACCAATGTCATGATTTTTCACAATGAAAAAATGGCCATTCCCCTGACCGGGGCGGAAAGGGCGGTCAACCGGAAGGCGCAGATTGCCTGGATACCCTATGACAATGCGGTCCGCCCCTCTGTACAGGACGGCTATGTTACCTTCTGCAACCTCAGGGACCATGTGGAACATGAACTTGCCTGGGATTTTCTGGTGCTCTCTCCCAAAAGAGGGATCAGCGGTGAAGCAAAGACCACGGCAAAGATACTGGGCCTGGTTCACCGGGAAACGCCTTTTTTGACCGGACATCACGCCAAGGTAAGACCGGAGATGATCGGCAGGGAGGAAACCTATCTGGCCGGCAGCGCCCGGTACCCGTGCGATCTGCAGGAAGCATTGAACCAGGGCAGAAAAGCGGGCATCAGAAATGTGGAGATGATTGAAAAATCACAAGCAGCCCAGCTGCTGGTGCCCCGCATTGTCTGTGTGGTGGACCCTGACAAATGCGTGGCCTGCGGCCAGTGCCAGGAATTGTGCGACTGCGGCGGCATCGGCATTGAGATGTTATCCGGGGGACTGCCCCGGGTGGTTGACCCCATGCTGTGCACCGGCGGCGGCACCTGCGCCGCAGCCTGTCCCTATGGTGCACTGGTGCTCCAGAATAACAGCACCGACCAGAAAGAAGCCAGAATCGCGGCTCTTTCCAGGCTGATGGAACCTGATGAAGTGGTGGCCATGGCCTGTGTGTGGGGTGGGCTGCCTGCTGCAGACAATGCCCACCGCAGAAAAATGTCATATGACCCCCGCACCCATATACTGGGCATCCCCTGTGTGGGCCAGATCGATCCTGCTGTCATGGCCAGGGCATTTCTGGAAGGTGCGCCCGGTTTGCTGCTCATCGGCTGCCTGCCTGAAGAGTGTCACCATTCCTATGGCATCGACCATGCCTGGAACCGGGTGAATCTCATAAAAAAACTGTTTGACCTATGCGGTTTTGACCGCCGGAGGATCGCCATTGCCCATGCAGACATGAACAAACCAGAGGAGTTTGTCAAAACAGTGGATGCCTTCAATGCCCTGATTGCGGCCCTGGGACCGATCCCCAAAACACAGGCCAATCTGGACAACCTTGCCTCCATCTACCAGCTGTGCAAGTACAACACCCGGATACGCACCCTGCTGTCAGTGGCGTTACGACGGCCCTGGGAAAAAACCTACCGCGGAGACCAGAGGCATGCCCTGGAATTTGACCGGGACTTCACCGCTGCCATTGAAGAAGAGTTTGATTTTGCTGAAAGCGCCCTGAATGAACCGGCCTTTTATCGATATGCCTGATCACCGGATTTCCAAAAAATGACCGGCTCCGGCCGGTCTTGAAAAAAAAACCTGGTGCCGCCGCATCCTTTTTCATCGGCAGCACCAGGATTTTTGATTTTTGCCCGGCAAGAACCTCCCTGCCGGTACCTACATCAGCCCGGCATAAAAATCATTGCCCTTGTCATCCACAATGATAAAGGCAGGAAAATTTTCCACCGTGATCATGTAAACCGCCTCCATGCCCAGTTCTTCGTATTCCACCAGTTCCACTTTTTTGATGAAATCCTTGCCCAGCCGAGCCGCAGGACCTCCGGGAGATCCCAGGTAGAACCCGCCGTATTTTTTGCAGGCATCGGTGACCTGCCGGCTTCTGTTGCCCTTGGCCAGCATGATCATGGAAGCGCCCTGGGACTGGAACACCGGCACATAAGGGTCCATCCGTCCGGCAGTGGTGGGGCCGAAAGCACCGGATGCCTCACCTTCCGGGGTTTTGGCAGGACCGGCATAGTAGATGATGTGGTTTTTGATATAATCGGGCAGGCCTTCTTTCTTTTCATACCGCTCCATGAACTTGGCATGGGCGATGTCCCTGGCCACAATGATCTTTCCGAAGAGCGACAGGCGGGTGGACACCGGATACTGTGACAGCTGGGCCAGTATCTCGGACATGGGCCGGTTCAGGTCCACTGCCACCGCCGGCGCCATTTTCGGCTCAGATGCCGGCAGGAACCGTTCCGGATTTTCCTCCAGCTGTTCTAAAAAAATGCCGTCCCTGGTGATCTTACCTTTGATCTGCCGGTCGGCAGAGCAGGAAACCCCCATGCCGATGGGACAGGATGCCCCGTGTCTGGGCATGCGGATCACCCGGACATCCAGGGCAAAATGGCGCCCTCCGAACTGGGCACCCAGGCCCAGTTTCCGGGAGCGGGTAAGCACTTTTTCTTCCAGGTCGGTATCCCGGAAGGCATGTCCTGTGTCACTGCCTTTTGTGGGCAGAGAATCCAGGTACCGGGCAGAAGCCAGCTTCACGGCCTTCAAATTGGTTTCAGCAGAAGTGCCGCCGATGACAAAGGCGATGTGATAAGGCGGACAGGCAGCTGTGCCCAGGGCTTTCATCTTTTCGGTCATGAAATCCAGCAGGGTTTCCTCGGAGTTGAGCACTGCCTTGGTCATCTGAAACAGGGCGGTCTTATTGGCAGATCCACCGCCCTTTGCCATGAACAAAAAATTATATTCCTCTCCCTGGACTGCGGCAATATCCACCTGGGCCGGCAGGTTGGTTTTGGTATTGGCCTCTTTGTACATGGTCAGCGGTGCATTCTGGGAATAGCGCAGAAAATTTTTGGTATAAGCCAGAAAGGCCCCCCTGGACAACTCCTGTCCATCATCAGACCAGGTCCACACCTGCTGGCCTTTTTTGCCCATGACGATGGCGGTGCCGGTATCCTGGCACATGGGGTAAACTTTTTTGGCGGCAATCACTGCATTTTTCAACAGTTCCAGGGCCACATACCGGTCATTGTCCGAGCTTTCAGGATCCTGGATAACGTCCCGCAATTGTTCCAGATGCTGCGTCCTGTAGAGATGGGCCACATCCTTGAACGCGGCTTCCGCCAGCTGGGTCAAAGCCCGGGGTTCCACCAGAAGTACCTCGCTGCCCTCAAATTCTCTGACCCGGACATGTTCTTTGGTCAAAAGGCGGTATTCCGTGGCATCCTCCCCTAAGGGGAACAGGGTGTCGTATTTGAATTCAGTCATGATTCACCTTATTGGTATATTTTATCTGATCAGCGCCATTTTACGTCTCAAATACGCGATCTGGGTCTGGTGGGGCAGGTCCTTGGGGCAGTAATCTTCACACCCCAGAAGGGTCATGCACCCGAACACCCCGTCATCATTGCCCATGATCTCGTAAAACTCATCATCGGTGCGCTTGTCCCGGGGATCCAGGGCAAAGCGGGCCAGGCGCATGAATCCCACGGCAGACAGAAAATCCGGACGCATGCGTTTGGTGGCGCAGGCAGACACACAGGCCCCGCACTCCACACACCGCTCCAGTTCATAGATTTCATCTGCCACATCCGGGTCCATGCGCTCTTCCAGGGCATCATAGTTGACCTCATCCGCATGCAGGTCATGAATCCAGGATTCCACCCGCTCGCTCATGGCCCGCATGAATTTGCCGGTGTTCACGGACAGGTCCCCGATGAGTTCAAACCCGGGCAGGGGCAAAAGCGTGATCTCCCCGCCGGCAAAATTGGCGGTCAGGGTTCTGCAGGCCAGATCCGGCTGCCCGTTGATCACCATGGCACAGGAGCCGCAGATGCCGGCCCTGCACACAAAATCAAACTGCAGAGAGGGATCCTGGGTTTCCCGGATCTCGTTCAATGCAATAAAAATGGTCATGCCCGGGGCTTCGGTCACCTCATAGGTCACCATCCGGGGCTTGTCCCCCATTTTTAAAGGGTTATACCGAAATATCTGAAATTTCAACACACGTGCCTGATCACTCATTATTTATACCCCCTGCCGATACGTTCGTTTTTACCTTTGAATTTTTCCGGGATGGGTGTGGGATTGAGCAATTGCTGCAGCTCGAACCGGTCTGCCGCAGAATTTGCTTTTTTGATCTCCTCTATTTGCGCCATGCGCTTTTCCGCATCCGGATGAACAATGATGTTGTCCACCCCGTATCCCCTGGAGCCAGGGGGCATTTCCATTTTCATGACATCCACATCCTCATAGGAGATGTCCGGCAGGTCAGTGCTG
>DATFKQ010000142.1:0-2974 GCA_035268565.1 Desulfotignum sp.
CGGCGCAGGCCTTGATAAAACAGGGGTGATGAACAATGTGGCAAAGCCGATCATGGCCCTGGCCGGTAAAAGTGAAAACAGGATTATTCTGTTTATTGCCGGTTCCGTTGCCGTGATTTCCAGTCTGATGCAGAACATAGGTGCGGCCGCATTGTTTCTGCCCGTCACCCAGAGAATATCCAAACGCCTGGGAATTCCTGCATCACGGGTGCTGATGCCCATGGCCTTCTGTGCCATTATCGGCGGTACCATTACCCTTGTAGGAGCAAGCCCCACCATTTTATTGAATGACCTCATGGTGATCGGCGGCGAAAAGCTGGCACCTTTCGGCCTGTTTACCCAGACACCTATCGGACTGGCTCTGGTTGCGGCCGCACTCTTGTATTTTGTGGTTTTCGGCAGATTTGTTCTGCCTGCCCAGACCGGAGAATACAGCAAAGGGGCATCTGAAATGCTGACCAGGGAATACCAGGGGGTCAACAGCATTGTGGAACTGCATGTGCCTGAGACCGGTGTTGCAGGAACCCTTGAGGAGCTCACCATCCGGGCAAAATTCCTGGTCACGGTTATCGGGATAAGCTCTCCCGGTGCAAAGGTGGTCAATGAGGTTCCCCGCAGCCATGAAGCCATTTCTGCCAACTGTGATGTTGCCGTAACCGGCAAATGGGAAAATATTGAAAAACTGGCCCGGGAATACGGCTGGCAGATAAAGGACACCCTGGAAACCTTTGCCGACATCCTGGCCAATACCAATGCAGGGGTGGCGGAAGCGGTTGTTTCCCCCAGATCCGATCTGATCGGCAGGACATTGAATGAAATAAGTTTTAAAGAGCATTACCAGCTCAACCCCCTGGTACTGTTCAAAGGCAATAAAAAAATCTACAGCGGATTGACCTATATTCCCCTGAGCAAAGGAGACACCCTGCTGCTGCAGGGGCCCTGGGATAAATTTCATATTCTCAACAACAAACCCAAACCACGGTCCCTGGTTTTTGCCTCCCCGCTGGAAGGAGAGATTCTGCGTCCCCAGAAAGCACTGTTCGCGGTTATCTGGCTTGCCATTGCCCTTTTTCAGGTCATTTTCTTTGATACAGCCCTGGCTGTGGCACTGATGTCCGGGGCCCTGGGCATGATCGTCACAGGGGTACTGACAATCGATGAGGCATACAGCGCGGTGGACTGGATGACGGTTTTTCTGCTTGCCGGGCTGATTCCTCTGGGCATTGCATTTGAAAAGAGCGGTACTGCCGCCTTTATTGCCGAAGGGATTCTGGGGCTTGTGGGAACACCGGTCCCGATTGTTCTGCTGGCGGTGATCGGTATCATGACCACATTTTTTACCCTGGTCATTTCCAATGTCGGTGCAACCGTGCTGCTGGTTCCCCTCTGCATGAACATGGCGATGATGGCCGGTGCAGATCCGAGAATGGCGGCACTGGTTGTCGGCATCTCCGCATCCAACAGCTTTGTGCTTCCCACCCATCAGGTGAACGCCCTGGTGATGCGGCCGGGCGGCTACCGCACCGTGGATTATGCAAAAGCAGGCATTGTCATGACATTTATCTTTCTTTTTGTGGAATTGTCGATTATTTATCTGTTCTACGGCGTATAGTATCGGATTTTTCCGTTTTGATGTATGTTGCGTTTTGATGTATATATTGGAAACAGATGACAGACAATAAAAAACATATTCTGCTGGTGGATGATGAAGAGCGGCTGCTCAACTCCATGGCCCAGCGCATCCTGCTGCTGGGTTTTGTGCCCGTCAAGGCATCGTCAGGCATCAGGGCGCTGGAGATTGCAAAAACAACCCGCATTGACCTGGCCATCGTGGATTTGAAAATGCCGGACATGGACGGTCTGGTGACCATCACCAAGCTCAAGGAGCTGGTCCCGGACATGAAAACCGTTCTGCTCACCGGTTACGGCAGTGAAAAAGCCAGACAGGCCACCGAGGCCCTGGGGGCCATGTATTTTGAAAAAGATGCCATGGCCGGCCTGTGGGATGTGATAAAAAACTCGGGCAAAGAGGGCAATGTGTTTGTGATCAACCCGCCGTCCGCCGGTGCCGGCATGCCCCTGGAAACAGATACCCCGGAAACCGGCAGGCAGAATCTGTCCCGGATCATTGGTGAAACCCCGGAGATGCAGCGGCTGCTCAAAAACATCCGCCGGCTTTCCGAACTGGACTGCACCATTATCATTCATGGCGAAATCGGCACCGGAAAAGAGCTGGCAGCCAGGACCATCCACCAGCTGGGGCATCGAAAAAACCAGCGGTTCCTGGCCTTTGACTGCGGATGTTTCAGTAATGACTTCCGGTTCAGGGAACTTGTGGCATCCCTGGGTCCCCAGTCAGGGGATGACAAGGACATGCAGACCGGTTTTTCCGGCACCATCCTGCTGGACCATATTGAGAACATGCCGGCCCAGACCCAGCAGGATATGATCCAGATACTGAACCACAAACAATCTGGCGCTGTATCGTCGGATGGCGATGCCCCCCCCATGGATGTCCGGTTTATTGCGGCAACCCAGAAAGATCTGGGGAAAAAGGTCAGCCAGGGCCGGTTCAGCCGGGAGCTGTACCAGAAAATCCGTGCCATAGAGCTTGAAATACCCGCTCTGCGGGACAGAAAAGAAGATATCCCCATCCTGTGCCGGTATTTTGTCAACCGGTTCAACCAGACCTTCCAGAAACAGATCACAGCTATTTCCGATGCTGTGTCTGCCATTTTTGATGTCTATGCATTTCCCGGCAATATACGGGAGCTGCGGCACATCATCGAGCGGGCAGTGATCCTGGCCGACGAGGAGGTGATCGAACCCCGGCACCTTCCACAGCGGTTGACACCTGCCGGCACCCCGGGAACCGCTGACAGGCAGGAACCGTTTCTCTCCCTGCATGAAATGGAACAGCACCATATTCTCAGCGCCCTCAAAATCACGGACAACAACAAGACAAAAGCTGCCG
>DATFKQ010000143.1:0-9036 GCA_035268565.1 Desulfotignum sp.
GCGGCCAGGTCGTCGGCGTTTTCCTTTACCGCTTTTTCCGCGGCATCCGGATCATTGAACGGCACCTCCATCATATCCGCGGTCATGCCCGCCGGAATACCGGCCGTGATCACGTTTTTCTTGGTGGAGGCGGCCACGCAGTCATGGGTGCCGTGGAATCCGCCGCTCATTTTCAGGACCTTGTCCTTGCCGGTGATGGCCCGGGCCGTGCGCAGGGCGAACATGGTGGCCTCCGTGCCGGAGTTGAGAAACCGCACCTTATCAAACCCCGGCACCCGGTCGCACAGCAGTTTTGCCAGATGGTACTGGCCGTCCGTGGGGGTGGAATACTGGGATCCTCTGGCAATGCCCGCCTGCACCGCTGCCACCACATCCGGATCCCCGTGGCCGTGCACCAGAGCCCCGTAGGCATTGGTGACATCCAAAAGCTTATGGCCTTCATGGGTGTACACATGGGCGCCTTTGCCGTAATCGATGTGAATGGGCCAGGGCTTGAAATAGCTCAGGCTTCTGGTGGCCCCTCCGGGAATATAGTTTACCAGCTGCTGGTGCCGCTCCCGGGAAGCAGGGTAATTTTTCCGGTATTCATCAACTATTGCCTCTGCAACAGGATGCACTGACATAATCTCCCCCTGTATGAAAGTGTTACGTTTTAAGTGTTACGTTTTAAGTGTTAAGCTAATAGCTAAGAGCTAAGAGCTAATAGCTAAGAGCTAAGAGCTAAGAGCTAAAAGCTAAAAGCCATGGCCGCAGTTAATAATGCTTACTCTTTTTTATGCACAATGAGCAGTTCCCCCAGGGCATCTTCCACTTTTTTGACGAACTCACCGGATTCGATCCTGGCTTTGAGTTCTTCCATATCATCAATGTACACCTTGTCCTTGTCCATGTAGCCCAGGGTTTCACGCACCGCCTCATACATGATTTTGCCGGCCGGGCTCAGTTTGTCAATGCCCCGCAGGTCAGCTGCCTGGGCCGCACACAGCAGTTCAAAGGACAGGATATGGTTGGTGTTCTCCACAATTTTCCTGGCTTTTCTGCCGGCGATGAGGCCGAAGCTGACAATGTCCTGAAAATCTGCGGTGGAGGTGATGGACTGGATGGAGGCAGGCACGGCCAGGGTCCGGTTTTCCGCCACAAGGGAGGTGGTCATGAACTGGCCGCCCATAAGACCCATGCGCACCCCGGTGTCTTCTTTGCACAAAAACGGGGGCAGCCCGACGCTGTTGGAGGGATCCAGAAACCGGTCGATGCGCCGGTCCGACACCACCCCGATATTGACCATGGAGATGCCCAGGCAGTCCATGACAAAGGAGATGGGCTGGCCGTGGAAATGGCCGTTGTGGATAAAGGTGTCAAATTCGGTGAAAATCAAGGGGTTGTCATTGCTGGAGTTCAGTTCCCGCAGCAGCACTTCATGGGCATGGTTCACCGCTTCTTTGGTGGGTCCCACAAACTGGGGGGTGCACCTGATGGAATAGGCGTCTTCCACAGGAATGTCAGCCACGGAAATGCCTTCGTGTTTCTTGAGCACGGCCTGGAGCTTTACGGACAGTTCCTGCTCATCAATGGCCATGTCAGACCCGGTGAGCAGCTTGGTCAGGTTCATGGCAGTGGCATACTGGCCGGGATGGTATTTTTGCTCATGGACCCGCACATCAAAGGGGTTGATCCGGCCCATCAGGGTTTCAATGGCAAAGGCAGCAATGATATCCGCATTTTTCAAGGTGTTGGTGGCTTCGGTGATAACGGTGCAGGCCAGGCCCACCATGGCGGAGGTGCCGTTGATAAGGGACAGCCCTTCTTTGGCATTCAGGTACATCAGCTCCACCCCGGCCGCATCCATGGCTTCTTTGCCGGGCATGACCCTGCCTTTGTATCTGGCTTTCCACTCGCCGAACCCCACTGCAGCTATACACCCCAGCGGGCCCAGATCACCGCTGGTGCCAAGGGACCCTTTCCTGGGAATCAGGGGAAAGACCTGCTTGTTGATCATATCCAGGTAAATCTTGAGGTTTTTTTCCTTGATGCCGGAATACCCCCGGCACAGGGAATTGGCCCGGGCGATCATGAAAATTCTCACCAGGGTGTCTTCAAAAGGTTCTCCCACCTGGGTGGTGATGCTTCTCACCAGGTTTTTCTGGAAATCATTGTCCCGTTCCTTGGGCAAAAGGTGGTCCACCAGCCCGCCACAGCTGGTATTCACCCCGTAAATGCAGCGCTCCTCATTGGCCCATTGGTCCACAAGTGCCCGGCATTCCCTGATTTTGGGCCAGTTGTCTGTTTTTACTTCCACCTGCATGGACAGGTCATTGCCTGCCTGCATCAGTTCTTCGATGGTCAATGAATAGCCGTCCAGAATCAAACGGTTGTCTGTGATTGGCATGGTATTTCCTCCGTGAAATAATATCATTGGTGTAATGGTGATTTGCAGGGAAAAATCGGCAGAAGCCCAGGAGTGAGAGTCGTACCAGGTGGAGATCAATTTTCCGGCTTTCCCTGATATAAGGCTAACCAGATCCCCATTTCTTTGTCAAGAACTATTTTTAATTTTATAAGGAGAAATAGAAATTTTTTAGCATAATTCCATGATAGAATCAGTTGAAAGGCTTATTTTCTAAGTTTTTTTGGATTTAAAACCTTATTTTTCCATTGTGCTATTCCAGGTAGTTTTCCACAATTTCGCCAAGCAGTTCCAGGCAGCCGCCATAAAAATGGTCGCACCCTGGAACGATTTCAAACCGGGGAGCGATTTTCCAGCGGTTGATATGGGCCTGGACCATGTCGGCCGGGGCAATATCATCTTCCTGACCTGTGATGATCAGCCCTGTGCGCGGCAGGGCGGGAATATCGTCAAAGGACATGAACCCCACCGGCGGGGAAACCATGACATGGTCTGAAATATCAACCCCGTCTGATACCACAGATGCATTGATACGGGCGCCAAAGGAATATCCGGCCAGAAAAAGGGTGGTGGCACCCTGGTCAGCCAGAAACTGCAGGGCTGCGGCAACATCTGTCTGTTCGCCCTGGCCGTTATCATACATACCGGTACTGCCGGCGGTTCCCCGGAAATTGAACCGCAGGGTGGCAAACCCTTTTTTTGCAAAACTTGTGGCCATCTGCATCACCACCGGATTGTCCATATTTCCGCCGTAAAGGGGATGGGGATGCGTGATCACAACCCCCCGGTCTGCTTTTGCAGTATCCAGCATGCCCTGGAGGCGGATGGTCTGATTTTTTATGACAACGGATTTTTCCATGTGTTTTCCCTGAGTCAGTCACATTGCTGAAATCAATTTTTAACAGCTGCAGCATAATGTTTTACCTGCACACCAGGTGCAGGAGCTATTTTTTGGCATTTTTCAACGCGGCACGGATAAATGCCCGGAACAAAGGATGGGGGTTGCCGGGCTTGGATTTGAATTCCGGATGGAACTGGCATCCCAGAAACCAGGGATGGTCAGCCAGCTCAATGATTTCCACCAGTTCGTGATCCGGGGATGTGCCGGAAATGATGAGACCTGCTTTCTGCAGGCGTTCTTTGAATGCATTGTTGAACTCATACCGGTGGCGGTGGCGCTCGGAAATATTGTCTTTTTTATAGGCATTGCAGGCAAAGGTGTCGGGCACCAGGCGGCAGGGATACGCCCCCAGGCGCATGGTGCCGCCTTTGTCCGATGTTTCATCGCGTTTTTCCACCTGCCCGGTCTGCTCATCCACCCATTCTTTCATAAGATAAATAACCGGAAAAGGGGTGTCCGGATCAAACTCTTCCCCATGGGCATCTTCCATGCCGGCCAGATTTCTGGCCACCTCGATCACTGCCATGTGCATGCCCAGACAGATCCCGAAATAGGGCACCTTGTTTTCCCTGGCATATCGGGCAGCCAGGATCTTGCCTTCAATCCCTCTGGAACCGAATCCCCCCGGCACCAGGATCCCGTCACTGGCCGACAGGATCTCCCCCACATTTTTCTGGGTAAGGGTGGTGGAATCCACAAACTGGAGATGGACTTTTGCCTCATTGGAAATCCCCCCATGGGTCAGGGCTTCATTCAGGCTTTTATAACTTTCGGTCAGGTCCACATATTTGCCCACAATGGCAATGTTGACGCAGAATCTGGGATTTTTGAGCTTTTCCACCATCTCCCGCCATTCATCCAGACGCGGGGACCTGGCCCAGATATTAAGCTTTTTCAATATCTTTGTGCCCAGGCCTTCTTTGTTATACACCAGGGGCACATCATAGATGCAGTCCACATCCTTGGCAGTGAATACAGCATCTGACTCCACATTGCAGAAAAGGGCGATCTTGTCTTTGATGTCCTGGGACAGATAGTGTTCGGTTCTGCACAGCAGAATATCCGGCTGGATGCCGATACTGCGCAGTTCTTTGACACTGTGCTGGGTGGGTTTGGTTTTCACTTCGCAGGCAGTTTTGATATAGGGCACCAGGGTCAGGTGGATATAGATGACATTGGAAGCCCCGGCATCTGCCTTGAACTGGCGGATGGCTTCCAGAAAGGGCAGAGATTCAATATCCCCGATGGTGCCGCCGATTTCCACAATCACCACATCCACATCACTGGACACCAGACAGATGCTCTGTTTGATCTCATCGGTGATATGGGGGATCACCTGGACCGTGCCGCCCAGATATTCGCCTTTGCGCTCCTTGGTGATCACCTGGTGGTAGATCTTACCGGTGGTGAAATTGTTGTTCTTTCCCAGCCTGGCATTGGTGAACCGTTCATAATGCCCCAGATCCAGATCGGTTTCTGCGCCGTCATCGGTGACAAACACCTCACCATGCTGAAAAGGATTCATGGTACCGGGATCCACATTGATATACGGGTCCAGTTTCTGGATGGTCACTGTCAGTCCCCGGCTCTCCAGAAGCATGCCGATGGCAGCGGACGCAAGCCCCTTGCCCAAAGATGACAGCACCCCTCCGGTCACAAAAATATATTTGGTATTTTCAGCCATGAATCCCTCACATATTAAAATTACATAAACAGGTTATTGGGGAAAAATGCACTCTCCCCCAGCTTTTCTTCAATACGGATCAGCTGGTTGTATTTTGCCACCCGGTCACTTCTGGACATGGAACCGGTTTTGATCTGTCCGGCATTGACCCCCACCGCCAGATCCGCAATAAAAGTATCTTCGGTTTCTCCTGACCGGTGGGATATCACTGTGGTATAACCCGATTCCTTGGCCATTTGAATGGTGTCCAGGGTTTCTGTCACAGTGCCTATCTGGTTGAGCTTGATCAGAATGCTATTTCCGATGCCGGCTTCTATGCCTTTTTTAAAGATGTCCGGGTTGGTGACGAAAATATCATCCCCCACAATCTGGACATGGTCCCCCAGACGGTCGGTCATCTTTTCCCAGGCTTCCCAGTCTCCTTCAGCCAGCCCGTCTTCAATGGAATACAAAGGATATTTTTCCATCAGCCCCTGGTAATAATCGATCATGTCATCAGCAGACAAATCCTTGCCTTCTGACAGAAACTGGTATTTTCCGTCTTTGTAAAATTCAGAGGCTGCCGCATCCAGGGCAATACCGATATCTTTGCCCGGCCGGTACCCGGCTGCTTCAACCGCTTTGAGAATGTATTCAATGGCCTGCTCATTGGATGCAAGATCCGGTGCAAATCCGCCCTCGTCTCCCACCGAGGTGTTCAGCCCGTTTTTTTTAAGAATTTTTTTCAGATGGTGAAAGGTTTCCGCACCCATGCGTACCGCTTCCAGAAAAGAAGGGGCACCGAAAGGCAGGATCATGAACTCCTGGATATCCAGGTTATTGGTGGCATGGGCCCCGCCATTGATGATATTCATCATGGGCACCGGCATGACCCTGGCATTGATACCCCCCAGGTGCCGGTACAGGGGCAGGTCACAGGCCATGGCCGCAGCCCGGGCCGCAGCCATGGAAACCCCGAGGATGGCATTGGCGCCCATTCTGGATTTGTTCTCAGTACCGTCAATATCCATCATGGTACGGTCCAGTCCTGCCTGGTCCATGGCATCATATCCGATGATTTCCGGTGCCAGTACCTCATTGACATTGGCAACCGCATTCAACACACCCTTGCCCAGAAACCTGTTTTCCAGATTGTCCCGAAGCTCCAGAGCCTCTCTGGTGCCTGTGGATGCACCGGAGGGAACCGCAGCCCTTCCCCTGGCTCCGCATGCCAGTACCACATCCACCTCCACTGTGGGATTGCCCCTGGAGTCAATGATTTCCCTTGCCCTGACATCAATTAATTCTGTCATGTTCGCCCCCTTTACCGGACCTGTATGTTAAATTGCCCTGTGCGTGAATATATACCGCCTTTTAATACCAATTTGCCATCTGACATTCAAGCGCTTATCAAAATAAATTCATTCCCGCACAGCAGGTTTTTTTGTTGGTCCTGTTCGCCGATCCCGGAAGATCTCGGGCCGGGCACAGGACACCTTCAGGGGCGGCCTGCCTCCACGGGCAGTGCCTGTATTCACAGCTGTCTGATCAAGAGAGCTGCTGAATGCAATTCTACAGCTGATTGCCCTCTGTGGGTTTTTGCTTTATCTTGACAAATACACATACCTCTTATAAGTAGAAAAGTTGTGCTGATTTTACAGGTATTTTTATAATTGTATGATAAAAAGGAGACTTCATGAACATTTTATTTTTCGGACCCAACGGCAGCGGCAAAGGCACCCAGGGTGCCATCCTTAAAGACAAATACAACATCGCCCATATTGAATCCGGGGGTATTTTCCGGGAAAATATCAAAGGCGGCACTGAGCTGGGGAAAAAGGCCAAAGAATATATTGACAGAGGCGATCTGGTGCCGGATGAGATCACTATTCCCATGATTTTAGACCGGTTGAAAAAAGATGACTGCAAAAATGGATGGCTTTTGGACGGATTTCCCAGAAACAAGGTGCAGGCGGAGAAACTGCATGCCTCACTGGAAAAAGAAAACATGAAAGTCGACTATGTCATTGAAATGATTCTGGACCGTCAGGTTGCCAAAAACCGGATCATGGGCCGTCGGCTGTGTGAAAATGATCCCAATCACCCCAACAATATTTTTATTGATGCCATCAAACCTGACGGAGACAAATGCCGGGTCTGCGGCGGTGCGTTGAGCGCCCGTGATGATGACCAGGATGAAGCTGCCATTGATAAACGCCATTCCATTTACTATGACACAGAAACCGGCACCCTGGCGGCAGCCTATTATTTCAAGGATCTGGCGGCAAAAGATGACACCATGGAATATATCACCTTGACCGGAGAAGCCCCCTTAAAAGAGGTGACTGCTGAACTTTTGTCCAAAATGTAACAGAAGATGAACTTTTACTTGCAATCACAGGTATAATTTGGTAGACAGAAGGGATATAAATATCTAAAGTATTTAAATCCACAATGAAAGGGGCGATGTTTTTTGAAAGAAATTACTGTCACAGTGATTGACAACGATGTTGAAAAAGCCTTGAGAATATTGAAGAAAAAAATCCAGAACGATGGTCTCTTCAAACGTCTTAAAGTGAAAAAGCATTTTGAAAAACCCTGTCAATACAGAAGACGTAAAATGCGGGAAGCAATGAGAAGACAAAGAATTGCTGCATCAAAAGCCCGCAGAAAACGCAGATAAACAATTTAAACCATCCCGGCAGACCAGTTATGTACAATGGAATGCCGGGATTTTTATGTGCTGACAATGGCAACACCCTACCAGGAATGTCTTGACAAAATTTACCAGTTGGGCCGGTTCGGTATCAAACTGGAACTGGATACCATAGGAAACATATTACAGATCCTGGGGCATCCTGAAAAAAAGTTTCTGACCGTGCATGTTGCCGGCACCAACGGCAAAGGCTCCACTGCCACCTATATTGCTTCCATTCTCCAGGCAGCCGGTTTCAGAACCGGGCTGTACACCTCCCCCCATCTGGTAACCTTCAATGAAAGGATCTGTGTCAACAGCCGGATGGTCACAGATGCGGATGTGGTGGCGGCATATGAGGCTGTCAGCGCAGCTGACACCGGAAAAAGAAACGCCACATTTTTTGAAATTGCCACTGCCATGGCCTTTTATCACTTTGCTGCGCAGCAGGTGGAATGGGCTGTGATAGAAACCGGAATGGGTGGACGGTTTGATGCCACCAATATTATTGTGCCGCAGGTCAGTGTGATCACCAACCTGTCCATTGAACATACAGAGTATCTCGGGGGTACCATCCGGGCCCTGGCAAACGAAAAAGGCGGTATCATCAAACCCAGCACACCGGTGGTAACCAGTGTCACCCAGCCGTCGGGCATCGGGAGGCTCAAGGATATCGCCCGGGAAAATTCTGCGGCCCTGTACCAGTTCCGGCATGATTTTTTTATCCGCAAAAATCCGGGCAGACCCAGCTTTACCTACCGGGGGCTGCACCTGCACATCCCGGATCTGACAATTCCCCTGCCCGGGGATCACCAGAAGGAAAACGTCAGCCTGGCACTGGCTGCATGCGAGCTGATTTTTGACCGGAACACCAAAACCGATCCCTGTCCCCCCCTTACCCCGGCACTGGTTAAAAAAGGACTCGGCATGGCCAAATGGCCGGGCCGACTGGAAATCATCCAAAAAAAACCTTTGGTCATCCTGGACGGGGCACACAACCTCAAAGCAGCCCAGGTGCTGGGCAGATACCTGGCCGCCACACTGGCAGGAAAAAAATTGACCCTGGTGGTGGGAATTCTGGATGACAAACCCTATGAAGCCATGCTCAAATACCTGCTGCCCGCAGCCCACCGGGTGATCATCACCCGGGCAAAAATTGACAGAAGCCTGCCCACCCATGTTTTGGCGGCGGCTGCAAAAAAAAATTTTTCCGGTACCATCCAGGTGAAAGAAGATGTGGCAGAAGCGGTAAATCTTGCAATTTCAACCAGTTCTGATGAAGATGCCGTGTGTATAGCAGGGTCCCTGTATGTGGCAGGCGAGGCAAAAGAAAAATTTGATATGGATTTTATCTCATAATCTGGTATAACAGC
>DATFKQ010000144.1:0-48233 GCA_035268565.1 Desulfotignum sp.
CGATGATCATGGCAAAGGCAAAATTATGGATGATATCCCCCCCGAGAAAAAACAGGGCCAGCAGAACGATCAAGGTGGTAAAGGAGGTGAGAATGGTTCTGGACAAGGTCTGGTTGATACTTTTATTGAAAAGACCGGGCAGGGCTGTTCTGGAAGATTCCCCTTTGATGTTTTCTCTGATTCTGTCAAACACGATGATGGTATCATTCAATGAATATCCGATAATGGTCAACAGGGCGGCAATGATCGGCAGGGAAAAATCCAGGTTGAGGATGGAAAAAATGCCCACGGTGATGAACACATCATGGATCAGGGCGATGAGGGCCCCCATGGCAAATTTGAGCCGGAGCCGCCAGAACAGGACCAGCGATACCACAAGGGCTCCGGCAATCAAAATCGGCATGCTGACATTGAAAACAGATAAAAAATATACCGCTGTCATCAATGCGCCGGCAGTCACACCGGAAAGTATCCATTTGAGCTCAAACCGGCCGGAAATGTAAATTGTGATAAACAAAAGAGAATAAAAAATGGCCAGCAAAGCCTGTTTTTTCAGTTCATCTCCCACCTGGGGGCCAACCATTTCCATTCGCCTGATTTCCGGTGTCATTCCGGTACCTGCAAGGATGGCAGAAGAAACAGCCTGGGACAGACCTTTTCCCACTGTTTCACTGCTGGCGGTGCGGATTAAAAATTCATGGTCTTTTTGTTCTCCGAAATCCTGAACAGACATATCCTTAAGTTCCAGACCGGCCAAACTGTCTCTTACCTGGGCTATGGATATATCCTGGGTGAATTTTATCTGAATCAGTGCCCCGCCGGAGAAATCAATGCCATAGTTGGGACCTTTGTGAACAATCAGGCCTGCGATACTGGCAATGATGAGTATGGCGGAAAAAACAATTCCGATTTTCTGTTTTCCCAGAAAGTCTATATTGATATCAGATTTGATCAGCTGCATTATGACAATTCCTTTATATACTCAAGGTTGAAGCGGTTTTTTTCTGCAAAACAAAATCAAAAATTGATTTTGACAGAATCAGGGCGGTAAAAAGGCTGGCAACAATACCAAGCCCCAGGGTCACGGCAAAACCTTTGACAGGACCTGTACCGAATTGAAACAGCACAATGGCGGCAATCAAGGTGGTGACATTGGCATCCAGAATGGTCAAAGTGGCCCGGTCAAAACCGGCATGGACTGCAGCCAGCGGTGTTTTTCCCCACCCAAGCTCTTCGCGTATCCTTTCAAAAATGATCACATTGGCATCCACTGCCATACCGATTGTCAGAATAATGCCCGCAATTCCCGGCAGGGTCAACGTGGCCTGAAACGCAGCCAGTCCTCCTCCGATAAGGATGATATTCATAACCAGGGCCAGATTCGCGATCAGACCTGCGCCCTTATAGTAAATCCCCATGAACAAGAGGACCAGAACACCGCCTGCCAGCATGGATATCATTCCCATGCGGATGGAATCCGCTCCCAGGGTGGGTCCGACAGTTCTTTCCTCAATGATGGTGACTGGTGCGGGAAGAGATCCGGCCCGCAGGGCAATGGCCAGGTCTTTGGCTTCTTCCATGGTAAAATTTCCGGTGATCACGGCCTTGCCTCCGGCAATACGGTCCTGGATCACCGGTGCTGAGTACACCGTATTATCCAGTACAATGGCCAGCCGTTTTTTGATGTTCTGCCCGGTGATCCGCTCAAATATATGGGCGCCTTTCCGGTTGAACTCAATACCCACCTGGGGCTGCTGAAACTGATCGAATTCCACCCGGGCATCCACCAGAAGACTGCCGTCCAAAAGTACCTGTTTTTTTATAACATGGGGGATTTTAGCAGTATTGCCGGTGACAGGATCTGTTTTGTTTTCATACAGAATCTGGCTTCCCACAGGCAAAGATCCTTTAAGGGCCGCTTCAGCGCTGATATCTTCATTAACCAGCTGAAATGTCAACTGGGCGGTTTTCCCGATCAGGTCCTTGGCACGTTCCGGATCATTGATACCCGGGAGCTGAAGAAGTATGCGGTTTTCCCCCTGAAGCCGGATATCGGGCTCACTGACACCAAATTCATCAATCCGGTTCCGAATGGTTTCAAGGGCCTGTTCAGTGGCCATTTTGCGGATGGTTTCTTTTTCATCATCCGGCAGTCTGAGTTGAAATCTGACGGCTTCGTCACCAGCGGAGGAAGCACTTACCTTAAGGTTGGAAAATTCTTTGGAGACAATGGCCTCAAATGCGTTTTTGGCATCTTTGTCCGGCAGTTCGGCAACAATGGTATTGTTTTCCTGGCGGGTGATACCCAGATGGGTGATGCCATCTTTTCTGAGCTCTTTTTTCAGTTCATCAACGGTACGCTCAAGTTCGGCTTCAACCGCCTTGACATTCTGAACTTCCAGCACCAGATGCATACCGCCCTGCAGATCAAGGCCCAGATTGATTTTTTTATGGGGCCAGGTATTGGTGAAGGTCGGCAGCAGAAACACAACGGCTGTAATAAGAACGCCCAGGACCGCCAGGCGTTTAAAGGTAAATAGTTTCAATCTTCAGCTCTCCTGCGCAATGGATTAATTCTTTTTTTCAGATTTAACAGCTGTTTCATTGTCTGAGACCAGGGCAGCCACATTACCGCGGGAAATTTTGATTTTGACCTTTTCGGCAATTTCAAGACCAATGGTTGAGTCGTCAATGGAAACAATGGTACCGTAAATACCACCGGAGGTGATGATCCGGTTTCCTTTTTTCAGGTTTGCAATCATTTCTCTGTGTTCTTTGGCTTTTTTCTGCTGGGGCCGGATTAAAAGAAAATAAAAAATGGCAAACAGGATAATGATGGGCAGAAACCCTGCCAGTCCGCCTGCTGCCTGTCCTTCGCCGGCGCCCATTGCAAATGCTGTACTAATCAAAATAGTTCCTCCTTATAAGATATAAAAATAATGGATAAAAACAAAATTTATGCTTTTGAAAAACTTCAGGATTCCGGATATGGAATCCAGATGGTACTGCCGTCAAACTGAATCTGGTTAATATTGTCATAGTCAATTTCTTCAAGCAGGGCAAACACCTCATCCAGATTATATACCACGATTTTGCTCAAAGGTTCCAGCAGGTTGATATCTGTCACAATCTCCTGGTCAATCAGGTTATAGATAATAACCATGGTTTCAGAAAATTTTAAAATTTTTCCCACACCGGAAGAATGTCCGCTTTTCAGGGGCTCATCTGCCTTGAACGGCACAACAATCCCCTGGGAGGTATAATATTCTGTGAGAATATTAAAATGGATATTCCAGATATTATCTCCTGGCTGGACCACATAGATGCCATACTCTTTAATATGTTCCACTGCAGTTTCTTCGGATTCAGTGATGCGTGTTTCAAAAATTTCTTTTCTTCTGGTAAAGGCCTTTTCCAATATATCAGCCATGGACACTTTTTTGTCACCCACAATAAAAGATTCATCAGACCGGATAATCATGTCCAGACTGTTTTTAATACCCAGAGCCTGCAGCCTGTTTTTCATCATCTGATTCGGGAAAACGGTTTTTTCCATGTCTGTGCTGTTTTTGTAAGCAATTACAGGTTTTGCCCGGATCTGTTTTTCCACCACAACGGTTTGGGTTTCCAAAGGGTCCGGCACTGACAAAAATTTAGAAGAAGCTGTTTTTTCATGGGCATCCTGGCGCAATTTTTTTTGCGCAGCATGGTCCTGGACAGTTTGTTTCCGGATATTTACAGTGGTTTGATCAGCCATCTGATTTGAATCATCTCCCAAAAAAATATATATGGCAATCAGAATGATGACAACAAGAACCATGCCCATGGATATCAGGTTCTTTTTTTTTACAGCCCTGTCCGCCATTTTGTTTTTCCTCTGTTACAAGGTCAAAGGTGTTTTAGATACACAAAAGATGCAGCCATGTCAAGAACAGGGCGGTCCTGTTTTCAGGAGTGACAGGTGATACGGCTCTGACCTGACACCAGTTCCGGATCAATCTCCACATTAATGGAAACATTTCTTTTGGTTTCGATCTCAATGAGTTCCTCTCGTTTTTTATTGAGAATATAATAGGCAACTTCCCGGGGAACAAGTGCCTGCACCTGTTTGTTTTCGGTTTTCAGGGTTTTCAGGTTCAGCTCCCGCAGAATGGCAAGCCCCTGTGTTTCCACAGACGGCGTCTGTCCCCGGCCATTGCAGTACCGGCAGGTTTCATAGCTGCCAAAGGTAATGGAATGGCGGATACGCTGCCGGGACATTTCCAGAAGCCCGAATGCGGTGATGCCGCCCACCTTGGTTTTGGCTTTGTCTGATTTTAAATATTTTTTCAAATTTTTGGTGATATCGGCTTTGTGCCGTCTTTCCTTCATATCGATGAAATCCACCACAATGAGACCGCCCATATCCCGCAGACGCAGCTGCCTTGCCACCTCTTCGGCTGCCTCAAGATTGGTGTGAAAGGCGGTTTCTTCAATATTGCGGCGTTTGGTGGATTTCCCGGAATTCACATCAATGGATACCAGCGCTTCTGTCTGCTCAATGACCAGAAACCCGCCGGATTTCAAGGGGACATCGCGTTTGAAGATGGAAGCAATCTGTTCTTCCAGCTGGTATTTGGTAAAAATGGGTTTTTCCCCTTTGAAAAATTTTACAATTTTTTTCTGTTTGGGGGCGATCATGGCCATGAACTCCTTGACTTCCCGGAATGTATCAGGATTGTCAATGAGGATTTCTATGATATCTGTGGTAAAGTAATCCCGCAAAGACCTTACAGCAAGGCTTTGTTCTTTGTAAAGCAGCGAAGGTGCCTTGTTGTCAATGGCCAGCTTGTCAATATTTTTCCATACCCGCATCAGATATTTAAGGTCTGCGGTCAACTGGGTTTTGGTGGCATTTTTACCGGCGGTTCTCACAATCATGCCAAATCCTTCCGGAATATCCATGGTTTTGAGGATACCGGCCAGGCGTTTTCTTTCCTCTTCTTCTGCAATTTTTCTGGATACACCTTTGGTAGTAGTTCCGGGCATGAGCACTGCCAGCCTGCCTGGCAGGGATATGAATGTGGTGAGCATGGCCCCTTTCTGGCTGATGGGATCCTTTACCACCTGCACAATAAGTTCCTGGCCTTTTTTGATCAGATTGAACAATGACTTGTCCCGGGTTTCCACCTCCTGGAAATAGTCCTGGTGGATCTCGTTTTTTTGTAAAAAGCCGTTTTTTTCTGCACCAAAGTCCACAAAAACCGCTTGAAGGCTTTGTTCCACCCGGGTTACAATACCTTTGTAAATGTTGCCCTGGGTAACTTCCTTGGCACGGGTTTCAATGTGAAACTGGTCCAGCTTGTTGTCTATGACTGCAGCAATTCTGCTGACATCGGGATCCAGTGCATTGATCAGTATTTTTCTTGTCATATTTTTTACTCATCTTAAAAATTGGGGTAATCCTGCCATGTCCCAACAGCATGTTAATGGTATTCTGTTGCCACGGGCAAGTAAATTCTTTTCTTTTTTTCCTGTGAACACCTTTTTGAAAGAAAATACCTTATTGGGTGTTCTATGAAAAGTCCATCTGTCGCAGGATATCATAATAGGTGAGAATCCGTTCCACATACTGCACCGGTTCCCATCCCCTTGCATATCCATGTCTGGTTTTCTGGTAAATTTCCGGTTTTGACAGCAGGGGCAGCATTTTTTTCATTGACTGCCAGCGCAGCGGATCAAGACCTTTCTGCCTGGCAATAGCCATGGCATCCTTAACATGGCCATATCCCACATTATAACTGGCCAGGGCAAACAGCATCCGCTGGTATTCATCTTCCATGTGATAAAATTTTTCATGCATCTGTTTCAGATATTTGATGCCTGCCTGAATACTTTGCTGTGGATTGGCACGGTTCTTTATGCCCATTTGCCTGGCAGTCGCACGGGTAACCTGCATGAGGCCTCTCACATTGGTAAAGCTGACGGCATCTGGATCAAATCGTGATTCCTGGTACACCACCGCTGCCATCAGGCGCCAGTCAAAACCGTGTTTTGCCGCCTCTTTTTCTATGATATCCTGAAATCTGGGCAGATGGGTATTCATCCTTTCATGAAATGTCTTTACTTCAGATACGTCAAAATCCCTGATATTTGCATAGTACCGTTCAATAATCTGTTTGAGAATCCCTTTTTCTTTGGCATACAAAAAGAACCGGTTGATTTCCTTGAGCATTTCCACATCATTTTTTTGCACAGCCCATGCAAGGGATTCTTTTTCCTGCACTGGAATACCGATGGCTATGTCTGGAAAATACCGCTGGTTCAGAAGGGCGATGTTGGAGTCTGCAATGGTAAATGTGATTTCCCGGTTATTGACCATGGCAATAAGGTCTTCAGTGGGAATATTATCATGAAGAATATAATTGACGGCAATGCCTGCGGCTTTAATTTCTTTCAGCCTGGAATGATAGGATGTGTTCCGTCGAACGTGAATGGTTCTGTCGGCCAGATCATCAATGTTTTTGGGACCGAATTTGAGATTGTGGTGAATAACGCGCTGCTGGATACTCATATAGGGAATGGAAAAGGCTGCTTTCCCTAAATTTTCTTTGGTTATGGCCATGCCGGCTGCAATAAAATCTCCCTTGCCCTGATCCAGATAGACAAACAGGTGGTTCCAGCCCGGTGTTACAACATCCAGATCCACATTCAAATAACGGGCAAATTCACGGGCCAGGTCATATTCAAATCCGGTGGGCATCTCCTGGTACAGATAAAAAGAGTTTACTGACCGGGTGGTGATCAGCCGCAACGTACCGGTTTGTTTGATGCGTTCAACAGTATTGGGACCTGTTCCAAGATTTCTGTGGTGAAGCAATAGGGCCAGGTTGATAAAGTAACAGCATAGAGCCAGCAAAGTCAGGAAAATGAAATATTTTTCATAAAACCGCTGCATCTAAACCGTTTGGGAAGCCATTGGTGTTACCTCCAGTCTGTCCACTTTCCGGAATCCTCTGGGTAAAAGTTTGCCTCTGTGTCCACGCGTACCGATATAATCGGTTTGATTTCCCGCATTCAGCGCAAAAAAATGCTTTCCGGAATGTATAACAAGATTAGAATGCAAAGGCAATATTTTTAGGAATTTTAGCCTTTCAGGATCAGAAGACAGCCGCTGCTTTTTGGGAATGGTGATGATTTTATTTCCCTGGCCTTTTTTCAGGCGGGGAAGCTCATGCAAGGGAAAAATAAGCATCCGGCCTGTTGTGGTGACAGCAGCAACAGCATCTGTTTCAATGTCAAAAACCGGCTGGGGGGGCATGGGGGCGGCATGTTTTTTCACCGTGATCACCGATTTTCCGTTTTTAAAATGGGTCAGAAAATCTGAAAATTTTATGATGAATCCATACCCGCTGTCAGATCCCACCAGAAAATGGGTGGTCCGGGTGGGTGAGAGCATATAGCAGATATGGGCATCTGGCTGAAGAGACAGGTGACCGGTTAAGGGTTCGCCGTTGCTTCTGGCCGAGGGAAGAACATGGGGATACAGGGTATAGCTGCGGCCTGAACTGTCCAAAAACACAATGGGTTTGTCACTGTACGTCCGCAAATGGCACAGCAAATCATCCCCGGATCTGAATTTAACCTTTTGGGGATCAATGTCATGCCCTTTGGCTGATCGAATCCAGCCGTTCCGGGACAAAATAATGGTCACCGGTTCTTTTTCCATGACATCGGTAATGGAAAATGCCTCTGCTTCTTTGCGCTCCTGCAGGGGAGACCGCCGTTTATCCCCATATTTTCTGGCATCTGACTTTATTTCATCTATGATATATGCTTTAAACGCTGTTTTATCATTCAAAAGGGTTTCCAGGGTTTTTTGTTCATCCTTCAGATCCTTTATTTCCGAAAGCAGCTTAATCTCTTCCAGCCTGGCCAGCTGACGCAGCCGGATATCAAGAATGGCATTGGCCTGGATCTGAGACAGGCCAAATACCTTCATCAATTGCTGCCCGGGATGGTCGGACTCCCTGATAATCCGGATCACTTCATTGATATTCAAAAAAGCAATGCGGAATCCCTCCAGGATATGAAGTCTGTTCACAACCTTGTCCAGACGGAACGCAAGCTTTTTTTCCACTGTATGAAACCTGAATTCCAGCCATTCCAGAAGAATGGTTTTCAGATTTTTGACAGCTGGCCGGCCGTTGATTCCTATCACATTCATGTTGATAGAATATGATTTTTCCAGATCGGTTGTAGCAAACAGATGGTCTGTAAGCGCGGTGATATCCACTTTGCCGGATCTGGGAATCACCACCAGCCGGGTGGGATCTTCATGGTCTGATTCATCTCTGATATCACTGACCATGGGCAGTTTTTTGGTTTCCATCTGGGAGGCGATCTGTTCATGTATCTTTTCAGCAGATGCATGATAGGGCAGGGCAAAATAAACAATATCGCCCTGTTCAATGCGGAATCTGGCCCGCATTTTAATCCGGCCGTTTCCGGTTTGATAAATGGTGCGGATCTCTTTGCCCGGGGTAATGATTTCCGCTTCTGTGGGAAAATCCGGGCCTTTTATGTGTTTAAGCAGGATATCCAGATGGGTGTTTTTGTCTTCAATAAGCAGTATCAGTGCTTTGGCCACCTCCCGCAGATTATGGGGTAAAATGTTTGTGGCCATGCCCACGGCAATACCTGTGGTGCCGTTGAGCAGCAGATTGGGCAGCCTGGCCGGCAGCAGCCTGGGTTCCTGCAGGGTACCGTCAAAATTGGGTACCCATTCCACTGTGTCCTGCTCCAGTTCATCCAGCAGCAGGTCGGCATACCGGGACAGTCTGGATTCAGTATACCGCATGGCAGCAAAGGATTTGGGATCATTGGGGTCTCCCCAGTTGCCCTGGCCGTCAACAAGCGGATACCGCAAAGAAAAGGGCTGGGCCATGAGTACCATGGCTTCATAGCAGGCCGTGTCGCCATGGGGATGAAACTTGCCCAGCACATCCCCCACAGTGCGGGCTGATTTTTTGAATTTTGCCGTGGAGGAAAGCCCCAGCTGACTCATGGAATAAATGATGCGCCGCTGCACAGGTTTGAGTCCATCCCCGATATGGGGCAGGGCACGATCCAAAATCACATACATGGCATAATTAAGATATGCTTTCTGGGCAAAATCCTGGAATGCGATTTTTTCATACTCTTCCATGACAGATGGCAAAATATCTTTCATATCATTCTATCTCTTTGATATCACCTTGTTCTTCAATCCATGTTTTCCGGTCTTTGGCCCGTTTTTTTCCCAGCAGCATGTCCATGATTTCATGAACATCATCCACTGTGGCTTCTTTTTTCACAGTCAATTGCACCAGACGTCTGGAATCCGGAGCAATGGTTGTTTCCCTGAGCTGGACAGGGTTCATTTCACCCAGCCCTTTGAAGCGCTGAACATTGATTTTTCCCGGTTTTTTTCTGCGTTTTATCCGTTTGATTATGGCCTGTCTTTCCGCATCATCCAGGGCATAAAAAACCTCTTTTCCCACATCTATCCTGTACAAAGGCGGCATGGCCATAAAAACATGCCCGTTTTGAACAACTTTGGGAAAATGTTTTAAAAACAGGGCACAAAGGAGGGTGGCAATATGAAGTCCGTCAGAGTCCGCATCTGCCAGAATGCATATTTTGTTATAACGCAGCCTGGAAATATCTTCCTGATCAGGCAGTACCCCCAGCACCTGTACGATATCCCGGATCTCTTTTGACTCGATAATGGCAGATGCCGGCATGTCCCAGGTGTTCATGATTTTGCCCCGCAGGGGCATGATCGCCTGAAACCGTCTGTCTCTGGCCTGTTTGGCAGATCCGCCTGCAGAATCTCCTTCCACAAAAAAAAGTTCTCTGCGCTGCTGGTCATCGCTGGTGCAGTCTGACAGTTTGGCCGGCAGAACAATGCCGTTGGAAGCCTGTTTCCGGGTTACTTTTTTAGATTTTCTCACCCGGGACCGGGCATGTTCAATAGCCAGGTCAGCCAAAGCCTCTCCCAGGTCCACATGCTTGTTAAGCCAGAGGCTGAAGGCATCCCGCACCTTGAGATTCACCAGATTGGCACAATGCCGTGATGACAGCCGCTCCTTGGTCTGGCCGGAAAACTGGGCCTCTGACAATTTGACAGACAGTACATATCCCACATTGTTCCAGATGTCTTCAGGTGCCAGGAACAGATTTTTGGGCAGAAGGTTTCTAAATTTGCAGAATTCCCGCAATGATTCCAGCAGACCGGACCTGAAACCATTGACATGGGTGCCGCCCATACGGGTGGGAATCAGGTTTACATAGCTTTCTTCCATGCCTGATCCGGTTTCCGTCACCCAGTTCACAGCCCATACAGCCTGGAAGTCTTCTGTCTGGCAGCTTGCGCTGAAAGGTTCCGGAAACAAGGTTTTATGATCCTTAAGGTGTTCGTTTAAATATTCATCCAGACCATGGTCATACACCCAGGTATGTTTTTCTCCTGAGGTTTCATCCAGGAAACTGGTTTGCAATCCCCTGCAAAGCACCGCCTTTGATTTTAAGGCATTTTTGATGGCAGTCTGTGAAAAGGTGGTGCGTTCAAAATATCCGGGGTTGGGGAAAAAATGTACCTGGGTGCCGGTGGTGTTTTTCGGAATTTGTCCTGTTATTGCAAGGTCCCGGATTTTTATTCCGTTTTCAAACCCGATGGAAAACTTTTGTCCCTTGCGCAAAATAGTGATATCCAGCCGGGAGGAGAGGGCATTGACAACAGAAACCCCCACACCGTGCAGACCACCTGAAAAGGCATAGTCTTTGTTGGAAAATTTGGCCCCGGCATGAAGCCGTGTCATGATCAGTTCCACTCCTGATATGCCTTCTTTGGGGTGGATATCCACAGGCATTCCCCGGCCATTGTCCGTCACAAGGATGCTGTTGTCCTTTAGGAGGATCACATCAATGGTATCGGCAAATCCTGCAATGGCTTCATCAACACTGTTGTCAATGACCTCGAATACCAGATGGTCCGGACTGGTTGTGTCTGTATACATCCCGGGCCTGCGTTTGACAGGGTCCAGCCCTTTGAGGATTTCTATGGACCCGGCATCATATCTGTCGGTCCGGCCGGCTGGTTCATCTTTTGAATCAAATGATTTCATATGTTATTTTAAGTTGTACTATGGAAACTAATTCTTTATATTGGTTTTTGTGTCTCCGGGTACCTGGATGTAATTAATTTAAACATGACCATATAGCACTTTCAAACAAAAAGGTAAAACAATACAAAATATTGTCCTATGACTGATCTGCCTTTCCCATTTGATGAAAAAAACTTTGCAGTTTTATGGGCATCTTTAGATGAGGAAAAAAAAATTGACCTCGTCACCCAGGCTGCGGCGCTGCCGCCATCACTGGGAATACTTCCGGTCATTCACGCTGTTTTGTCCTATTATTCTTCACTTCGTTCTTCTGCCCAGAAAACACTTGGTAGTATACAAAAAAGGGTCCTGGCCATGCTTGACCACCCTGAAAATCAGCAATTGTATACCAGGGGATTAAAAGAGTCTGCTATAGTTTCTGCCCGGATCTACCAGCACCTTACCTCTGACATATCCTTGAATGAAAGTGTCTATCTGTTTAAAACCCTGGTGGAATTTGGTGACAGCGGGTCTTATTTTGCTTTTAAATCCCTGCGTAACGGCATCGTCAATGTGACTGCAATGCAAAGGGCTGTGTACCTGGTGAGTGAATCCCAGCGCCTCACTTTTATTGATCAGTATCTCCAGTCTCCCCCGGAAATTCGTTTAAGATATGCTGCTGTCTTCAAGAAAATGCTCAACAACATCAAATCCCGGGAATCAGTAATTGATTTTTTTGCCAGCCTGTTTGACCGAAAAAGGGATGCAGATCCTTTTTTAAACAACATTCCCGGTTTTTTGCGGGATCCGGACAGCCTGCTGAAAAATGAAATTCTATCCCAGGCACCCGGAGTTAAAATAAAGGGTCTTAAAGCACTGTCCATGCTGACAGGAAAACTGCCCGAAGACCTGCTTGTTCATATCCTTGAAAATGAGGAGGTGAAAAAAACACGCGAAGCAGTTTACAGTCTGATTGAAAATTCATCCATGGGGTTGTATCCCCAATTGTTCAAGCCGGTTTTCCGCCTGTTTTTAAAATCAGACCCCCAGGAGGCTTTCAAGGCTTTCAAAGCAATGATAGTCACCGGCAAAAAACCGGTTCACGTCCTTATCAACCAGGCAAGAAACACCCATCCAGATCTTATACCACTGCTTAATAAGGAGCTCGCCGGTTTATCCAGACTGTCATTTTTTATTATTCAGGATATTGCTTTGAATAAATCCCAATACCAGGATATTAATTATGATATTAACCTGGCCTGTATCCTGGGTATTGTTAAAAAAAGACCAGAACGGGTGGTACGGGTTATAAAAACCTATTATGACAGATCTGCCCAAAAACAGTCCCGGAAAATTTTTGATTTCATGGAAAAGGCAAAATCCCTGCTGGACCTGGAAAAACAGGATATTATCTCCTGGCCTGAAGCCATGACCCACAAGTTTCAGCAACCACCCAAAAAACAAAAAACAATTTTTTCAGCAGTGTTTCAGGATCCCGTCAAAAAAAAGCTGGAGGCCCTGAGAAAAAATATTCCCCAGAACACCATTGATTTTCAGAACGAGACAATTGAAAATGAAAACCTTTCTGATCTGCGGTTTACCGCGTCAATATTTTATTTTAACGGGGCTGTTTTCAAAAACTGTGACCTCTCCCGCGTCCATATGGAAAAAGCATTTTTTACCCAGGCAGTTTTGTATAATGTGAACTGGGCCGGTGCTGTCATTCAGAACGCCAATTTTGACCATGCTGTGCTGATCAACATCAATGCCCGGGAAACCCGGTTCAAGGACTGCAGTTTTCTGGGTGCAAAACTGTATAATTGCAATTTTACCAAAGCAGATCTCCATGATGCCGTATTTGTGGATGCACAGATTTCCAAAACCGTTTTCAGCCAAACCAATTTATCATGTGCCGTGTTTTCCCATGCCAGAATATCAGGGGTTTCTTTTGCCACAGCCTGTATTGACCAGGCAGATTTTTCTCATGTTCAGGCACGGTTTTCACGATTTCCTTCCTGCGCCGGGTCCATGATCCGGTCCCATGGTATTGCATATAATGCCAGACGGTATCAGCTTGATTTCAATGATCTGCCCTGGATGGAAAAACCGCTTGCAGCAAAAATCAACCTGTTGATTTTCTGTGAATTTATCCATTACGGAGAAATGAAATTTTTAAACCAGAACAAGATGAGCCTTCTTACGGCATTTGATATTTTCAAGCCGTCCCAGGCAGATTTTTTCCAACTGGTACCCATTTTGCTGCATCAAAATATTAATTTGCCCGGCGCACCTGCCCTGCATCCCAAAACCCCCTGCGGCATAGTAGATTACATGCCTCCGGGCACGGCACTGCAGGTACTTGAAAAATTAATCGGTATTCACACCTGCAAGCCAACCTTAAGTGCCGTTCCCTATATTGAAGGTGTTTTTACCATGGGCAGCGTAGGTTCTCTAGCCCAGACCCATGAGTCTGACATTGACTATTGGATCTGTATTAATGAAGATTTTATGGATGCGCATGAGCACTCTCTGTTTTTGCAAAAACTCAAAATGCTTGAAAAACTGGGGATGGAACAGTTTAAAATCCAGACCACCTTTTTTGTGGTGGATGTGCAAAAGGCAAAGAACAATGATTTCGGCGGATCCACCCAGGAAAGCTCCGGCACAGCCCAATCCAGACTGTTGAAAGAAGAGTTTTACAGAACCATGATTCATGTGGCCGGGAAACTGCCACTCTGGTCGGTACTTCCAACACCTATCAGCCTGAACTATTATCATATGATCATAACGCAGATCAGCCAGTTTGCCGGAACCCACCGGTATATTGACCTGGGAGATATTCATGCCATACCGGTAAACGAGTTTTTCGGTGCCTCCATCTGGCAGATGTTTAAATGGTTGAAAAGCCCGTTTAAATCGGTGATTAAAATGGCGCTGCTGGAAAAATATATCCATTCCTATGGACAGGAGCCGCTTTTGTGCAATCAGTATAAAAATGTATGGATGAACTCCGGTACCCACCTGAAACTGGCACAAAATGATTCCTATATCATCCTTTTGAACAATCTGCTGGCCTATTACCGGTCTACCGGTGACACAAAATCCATGAATCTGATCCTTACCTGTTTTTTTTTGAAACTGGCCATCTCAAAGGAATCGGTTCTGGACAATACGGTTTTCGGTCTGCGCAGATATCTTGTGACAGATTCCATTGCGCAATGGGACTGGAGCCTGTCCAGGCTGTTTGAAATCGGGCATTTCAAAGAGTGGGATTACCAGCGGATTCACCGGCTGTCAGCCTCCATTGAACGGTATATGATCATAAAATATAACCAGGTGAAAAAAACCTTTGAAAGCCATTCCTGTGGATTGATGATTTCAGATGAAGACCGCCGGGTGCTGGAACGGAAAGTGGATATTGTTTTTCTGGAAAAACCGTGCAAGATTAAAAAAATCCTGTTGGTTTCCAAAAGTGACCGGTTGTTTTCCCAGCTGCATATTCGGTATCTTGGTGTATCCGGCACCCGCATAAAATGGGAGTTGTTTCACAAATCCACCAGGATACACCAGCGCTTTGATGAATCTTTGCTGCAGACAAGCACCATTGAAGAGATCGGGGCATGGCTTATCAACAACAAGCTTTTTGCCCACCATTCAGCAATTCACCTTATTCCCAACCCCACCCCGGTCACCCATGATGATATCCAGAAATTGTTTTGTGCAATGGATGCATTTTTCACCCCCCAACTCACGCAAACCTTCCAATTCAGTGAGTTGAAAAAAAAATCTCCGGACGTGATTTGTGTGTTTGTGAGTATAAATTTTTATGTTCCCAGGCAGGAAGCTGTCATTAAGGATTATTGCGCTGTATATATCAATTCCTGGGGGGAAATGTTTTATCAGATTAGTCCGTCCGACACAGAGTTTGCCTCTCTGGATCAGGCAAAAAAAGAGATTCTTTCCAGCCTGGGCATCCAGAAATTTCCCCTAAGGACCTCATTTTATTTTTCCAGGGGTCTGACCAGGTAAAGCCAACCCCCAGGATTGACTTTTAACCTGGAATCAGTTAAAAAAAGAAAATTTTTTCTCAGAAAAAAAGAGCTTACAGTTTGGATAAAAATATAAAAATGGTTCACAACACCGTGGTCATAAATGACCTGGGGATGCATGCCAGGCCTGCGGCCCGGATAGCGCAGATTGCCATGACCGCAGAAAGTGAAATCTGGCTTTCAGATGGAAATACCCAGGTGGATGCTTCCAGTATTATTGATATTTTAACCCTGTGCGCAACAAAGGGTTCCTGCATTCATATCCAGGCCAAATCTTTTGAAGATGCTGCAGTGGTGGATAAAATCAAATCACTTTTTGATGACGGATTCGGAGAATTAACAGAATGAATCAGGACAAACCCTGTGAAATGATCCTCAAAGGCATCAGCGGTTCCCCTGGCATCTGCATTGGAAAAGCCTATTTGGTGGACAGAGAAGGGGTCAACATCATTGAACGTTATCCGGTCTCCAGTAACCTGGTGCCCCAGGAAATAGACCGGTTTAAAAACGCCGTGGCAAAAGCCAAAAAAGAACATGCCCGGATAATACAGGCCCTTGATGAAGATGTGAGCGAGACCTTGAACATTCTTGAAACCCACATGGCATTGTTCAAGGACAAGATGCTGTATGGCAAAACCATTGACACTATTCAAAGTGAACAGATCAATGCGGAATGGGCCTTAAGAAAAGTGGCCCGCCAGGTGAAACTCATGTTTCAACAGGTGGATGACCAGTATTTAAAGGCACGGGGCAATGATATTGTACAGGTTTCCGACAAGATAATGTCTTATCTTCTGGGGGCCCGGGATATCAAAATTGCAGATATTAACAAACGGGTGATCATTGTGGCCCATGATTTGAGTCCTGCCGATGCCAGCCAGATACAGCTGGAACGAATCAAAGGTTTTGTAACCGACCGGGGCGGAAAAGATTCCCACACCGGTATTGTGGCCAAGTCTTTAAAAATTCCTTCTGTTTTCGGCCTGGCCCGGGCCACAACCTGTATCAATAATGATGATATTCTTGTTGTGGACGGTTCTTCCGGTATCATCATCATCAATCCTGAAGAAGATACCCTGTTTAAATACGAAGAACGCCTGGCCAGGTTTGCAGCCTACCGGGCAGATATAGAAAGAGACAGCCATCTGCCGGCTGTTACCACAGACGGGGTTACCCTGAACCTTATGGCCAATATTGAACTGGTGGAGGAAGTGGTCTCTGCAAAAGACAATGGTGCTGCCGGCATCGGCCTGTTCAGAACTGAATTTCTTTATCTGGATCTGGAGCGGTTCCCCACTGAAGATGAACTGCTTGTCAAATACAAGGAACTGGTTGAACTTATGAATCCCCAGCCGGTGACCATCCGTACCCTGGATATCAACGGCGATAAATTCAATCCCTATATCGACCCTGTCGAAGAAGCCAATCCTTCTCTGGGACTGCGGGCAGTTCGGTTCTGCCTGGAAAACAAAGACATATTTATCACCCAGATCAAGGCTATTCTCCGGGCTGCGGCGTTTGGCAATATAAACCTGCTGATTCCCATGATTTCATGCGTGGAAGAAATCATAGCAGTTAAGGCTGTTATCAATCAGGCGGTTCTGGAACTGGACAAGGATGACAAAATCTTCAACAAAGATATTGCTCTGGGCATCATGATAGAGGTGCCCTCTGCAGTGCTTATGGCTGATGAGCTGGCAAAGCAGGTGGATTTTTTCAGCATTGGTACCAATGATCTCATCCAGTACTCCATGGCCATTGACCGCCGTAACCGCAGGGTGGCCCATTTATATCAGGCCTTGAACCCGGCGGTATTGAAAATGATCAAAATGACGGTTACTGCTGCCCAAAACAACAATATTGAGCTGGTGATGTGCGGTGAAATGGCAGGAGATCCCATCAATGTACCTGTACTGATGGGACTTGGGCTGAAAAATCTGTCCATGAACGCAGCCTCTATTCCGGTGATAAAAAAAATGGTCCGTGATATGGATTATGAGAAAGCCGGCATATTTGCTAAAAAAGTGCTTGGATTTACCACAGTCCAGGAGATTACCCGGTTTGTCCTGGAAGAATACAAAGATATTCTTCCCTACAAAGAAATGGAAGATTAGGCCATGGCCTCTGATTATATCAAACTTATTGCCTCCAATAAAAAGGCCCGGCACAATTTTCACATTGATGCAGAATTTGAATCCGGTATTGTTCTGGTGGGATCAGAAGTCAAGGCCATCAGGGAAGGGCGGGTCAGTTTCCAGGATTCCTATGCTGATATCAGAAGGGGAGAGGTGTTTTTACGGCAGCTGCACATTTCCCCCTACAAATTTGCCTACAATGACAACCATGAGCCCATGCGTACCAGAAAACTGCTTCTCCATAAGGCTGAAATCTCCAAGCTCATCGGCAAAATCAAGGAAAGAGGCTATACGCTGGTGCCTTTGAAAATTTATTTTAAAAATGATAAAATCAAAGTCCTGCTTGGGCTGGGAAAGGGCAAAAAAATGTTTGACAAGCGCCAGACCATCAAAGAGCGGGACGTCAAACGGGACATGGACAGGGACCGCAAAAAATATTCTTCCTGACATGCAGCAATTAGATAACGTCAATATTGACTTTTGACATACATTTGTTATATTATTGTTCACACTGATGCAATATCTGATCTTTTACAATTTGGGGGCGAAATGGTTTCGACGGAGATTTTGAAGCCTGTGGTAGCATACCGAGTCGTTTGTCAGCTCGTAAACTTGGCAAAGCCTTAAAGATAATCGCAGACGATTATAATTACGCTGTAGCGGCTTAACACCCGCTGCCGTCCTGCTGAGATCCCTCTTGCAGATCTCAGGTCAGGGCGTCGACTTTGCAAGACCGCTGTTGCGGTTGCCTGAACCACAACAGTTAAACATTTCAGGCTATACCAAAAGGTATCCCTCCTGAAGGAGACCTTGCGGCTAATATCAAAGTTCAGGATAAGTATGTAGAAGCCAGGGAAGATCGTTTTCGGACGCGGGTTCAACTCCCGCCGCCTCCACCATTCATTTTAATACACTCAGCAACTTATTTTTTCAGACTGTTTAAACATGTTGATCACTTGTTTGTAAGTCTGTCTTTTTTTAAAGCCGGTTTGTCCAGAACATGACGCTGGAAGAACCGGTTTTTTGTTTTTTGAAAACAAAGAGAATACCTGAATGAATTTTTGTAAGGAAACCGGCCAAAAAGGATAACACCATGGGACCCACTGAAAAAAAACTGGCTGCCCTGGAACAGAAACTGGCTGATCTGGGTATTCAAAAAAAAGATCTGGAAGAAAAATTCATCAAAGCCTCGGGCAGGGGAGGGCAGAAGGTGAACAAATCTTCTTCCGCCGTGTTTATCCGCCATCGAAAAACCGGCCTGTCCGTAAAAAAGGGCCAGCACCGGTCCCTGCACCTGAACCGTTTTCTGGCTTTGCGGGCCCTGGCTGAAAAAATCGAAGCGCTGCAATCGGGCACAGATACGGCCCGGCAGAAACACATAAGAAAAATTCGAAAACAGAAAATGCGGCGCAGACAGAAAACCCGCAAAAAACTGGCAACACCCGGAGAGGCTAAAGATGAATGATTTCCATGTTTGTATCTGCAACCATGGCCAGTCCCATATCTTCCACAAAGTTAAATATTTTATCCACCTGTGAATTTATCCTTCCACTATCATTGCCCACAATACAAAACCCTATCCCGGCCCATTCATGGCTGTCGTTGAAATGGGTCTCCGCCGCCGCGGCCTTGAACCGGTTCTGAATTTTTGCAACAATGCTTTTTACAATTTTACGCTTGGCTTTTAAAGAATGGATATCATACAGCCGCAATTTGATCTGTCCGCATCCCACCACCATGACCGGCCCTTAAAATGCTCCCAGCTGGCAGGGTTTGACCCGGATATTGATTTTTTCACACGCAGATCCCATATGAAGACGGCTGATCTTGAAATCTTTTGCAATGTCCCAGCTTTCTCGGCAGGATATCTTGCCGTCAGTACTCTGGTTTTCAATTGTTGCCCACAAATCATCTGAAACGTCAATCTCCGGATCAATCCGTTTTTGTTCAGGTTCATAGCCAAAAAGTCCTAACTGGCATTTAACAATGCGCAATTCCAACAGATCTGCCTGAATTCCCACCTCTTTGGGGGCAACTCCCAGTTCAGCAGCAGCTTTATGGGCAGATGCGCAGCTTAACTGGTTTTCCTTTGTGACACTTTGTAGTTTTGCAGCAATGACCGGATCAGTTTTCTGATCCGGGTGTTTGTCTGCATAATGTCCTTTATCTTCATGCGCCATGTTTGTTTTTCCCTATACTTTCAGGTTATATATAGTATTTACACTTTTTGTGAAACGCGTGTATTATAAACCAAAAACCATCTGCAATAAAGGAATTAATTTATGACAGATTCCCTTGATCCTTCCGCTTTTCAAATGATTTATATTGCATCCTGCGGAGAGGGCATCAATGCCTTTCACCTGGTGGAATCCACACTGATCCAGTTTCCCGATAACAAAATTACGGTAGTCAAGGTTCCCCAGATACGGTCTGAGATCCAGGTGGATGAACTCATCGACAAAGTCAAAGATATTGAAAGCCTGATCGTCCATACCATTGTCAACACAAACCTGAGAAAATACCTCACCCGAAAGGGCATGGAGCATAAAATTGTCACCATAGACCTCATGGGCCCCGTGCTTTCAAAAATACAGGCATTTTTGAATCAGGATCCCCTGGAAAGACCCGGCCTATACAGGGAACGCCACCAGGTGAATCTCAAACAGGTATCTGCCATTGATTTTGCGCTGGCCCATGACGACGGTATGAATCCGGAAACCCTCAATGAGGCGGAAATTATCCTGCTGGGGCTGTCCAGGGCCGGCAAGACCCCTTTGTCCATGTATATGGCGGTGCTGGGATGGAAGGTGGCCAATATTCCCTTTGTTCCCGGGGTTCCCATGCCTGCCATTCTGGATGCTGTTGACCGGCGGCGGATTTTTGCCTTGAACATTAATGCCAAACAGCTTGTGGCCCATCGAAAAATGCGCCAGGAAAGCCTTGGGGCCTCGGATATGAAAGCCTATTCAACGAAAAAAGATATTGAGAAAGAAATACTCATAGCCCACCGCCATTATATTGCCAAAGGGTATTCCATGATCAATGTGAGCAGTAAACCCATTGAAACCAGTGCCGAAGAAATCATTGAAATGATCACCCGGCGGTTTAAGATCGATGCCCACCTGGCATATTGATCAAAGCACAGCCGCAGGTGATCATGACTTGATGTACAATGATGGAACCTTGGGTATGGATGAAAATTTGTGTGTCAGGTTCATGAGGCTTTCCGCATTGCCAATGGCAAAAAAGCCCTGGGGAGCTACCGCGCCATAGAGTTTGTTCACCACTGTTTCGCTGGTGGGCAGATCAAAGTATATCATTACATTTCTGCAGATCACGGCATCAAAACCGTGGTCAGGCGGTGTGTCTGTAATCAGATTGAAGCGCTGGTAACTGATATAGGCCTGTACCTGTTTTTTTATTTTTACATGGCCCTGATATTTGCCGGTGCCCTGTTGAAAATACCTTCTCAACAGGGCGCTGGGAATATTTCTGGTTTTGTCAATGCGGTAAATACCTCTGACAGCTGTGGCCAGAACCGAATGGGAGATGTCTGTGGCCAAAATGGAAAAATCAAGCCTGGTTTCCAGAAGCTGAATAGCGAGGGAATAGGGTTCATCTCCGGTGGAACATGCAGCGCACCATATTTTGAACACCCTGTTTTTTTTTTCAGCAATCTTTTGAAAATGCGCCACTATGTATGCAATGCTGTTATTTTCCCGGAAAAAATATGAATGGTTGGTGGTGACGGTATCTATAAATTCGACCACTTCCTGTTCATTGGTTGCCAGATAAGCCAGGTATTGATCAAAATTTTTTCTGGTCAGACGCATCCGCTTGGCAAGTTTGGATTTGAGCAATTCTTTTTTGCCTTCGTGCAGATTGATCCCTGAAGTCTGATAAACCAGATTCTTCAATTCAAGAAACTGGTTTTTGGAAAGAACTATTTCATTCATGGCAAAACCATAATATATATATACAATTATGTTCCCCCCTAAAGAAACCTTAAGGAGACGACCTGATCGACCCCGGCAAAAAATCCTTTGAACGGCGCAAGTCAAAAGATATCTGGGCCTGGGTATTCATTGCCCTTCATCTGCTTGCCTGGACATTTCTCTTTGTGTCCATGCTGGTTTTTCACCGGGCACAACCCGAGTTTGAAACTTTTTTTGACCGGTTTTACCAGCTGGATTTGAGAACCGTCTGGGACCGCCGTTTTCTCCAATATCTTTTATATATCATTTTTTCTGGTCTTGCCATCAGTATTTTGGGGGTGATTCTGGCACAATTCCGGGCCAGACGTAAAAATGATTTAAAAAAACAGATGAATATTTTAGGCGTCTTTTTTCTGAGTTTGTTTATTATCATCTGCTGGCTCATGATATGGGGTTCAAGAATGTTGTGAGTTTTGCCGATATCTGGTATATTTTGCTGCAACCTGAAAGGAATGTATGATGAAACATGTACCAGGTTTTTTGCTTATCATGTTGCTGGTGGCGGTCACTCCCTGTTCTGCCAGAGATTTCATGGTTGAATTTTTGGCTGAAAACTACAAAGAAACCAAGATTCCCTATTCCAAAACCCCCCGTATTTATCATTCTATCCAGGTGAACACCCATGCCGGACCCAAACTGCTGATTCTCAAAGGAGATGATCTGAACTACCGCACATGGCTGCGCCAGTATATTGCCGAAAACAACCAGTTCATTGCCCGGGTGCAAGATGAGGAAAACGATCTGTTTGTGGCTTCCCGTGCCTATGAAATTGATGTCACCCGGCTGCATCCTGTTACCAATGAGAACTGGTCCGCGCTTTTCAAGTCAGGAGCTACCGGTGAAAAAATCTCCATTATGGGGGGAAATGAACATATTCTGGTGATTGACACCAATGATATACGCAGCCAGTTGATTGCCGATGTAATCAACACATTGGGATATACCGCCATTGTCTCCAGAAGCGGTGCCCAGGCCCTTGAAATGTTCAGGACCCAGCCGGAAAAGTTTAAAATGGTAATTGCCAACCACAAGGCACCAGGTGTTGAAACAGAAACTTTTGTGAAACAGGTGTTGAAAATAGACCATAAAATTCCCATTTTAGTGGAAACAGGGTACCGGGATGCCCAAACCCGCCAACGCTATCAAAACCTGTTTTCAGGAGCTGGTTCTGTGGTTATCACCCCCATGGTACTCAAGAACCTGCAAAAAAATATCCAGAATCTGATCAAAAGCATGTCCACTGAACAACTCCCTGCCGGTGACAGAGAACAGGCGGCATCATGATGCAAGAAGGGTTCACACCACGATATATGGGGGTGGTAATTGTATTATTCATTGTGTTTTGTGCAAAGTTCTCCCACGGTGCTGAGGATGGCTTCAGCCGGTATGAAATGGGGTTTACAAATTTTATAACCTGTGAGCTTACAGGTATGGGACCCAATGCCTATTTCAAAGGGAAATCTGTTGAAATCACCATGATTGATGTGTATACGGTGCGGAACGAATCAGATCTGGTTATCATCACAGGTGCGGTGCAGTGTTTTGTGGAAGAAACAGCCAAAACAGTTTATGCGGCACTGGGAATAAAAACCGTCATGGGCAGGGAAAAAGTGATGTACGTTACCATCCGGCCAAAAGATTTTTCCATTCTTGCCACCGAACTGATGCGCTATCCATACAAAGAACGCTGCACCTGGTCCCGCTACCGCCTGGATATTAATTAATAAGGCCCTCCGGGTAAAACAGGCAGAGGGCCGGCAAGACCTATTTGCTCATGATGGCGGCCTGGGCTGCTGCCAGTCGGGCAATGGGCACCCGGTAAGGGGAACAGGAAACATAGGTGAGCCCTGTTTTGTGGCAGAATACCACTGAATCAGGATCGCCTCCGTGCTCACCGCAGATCCCCAGTTTGATGTCCGGCCGGGTTTTTCTGCCCCGGTCCACACAGATTTCAATGAGGCTGCCCACCGCTTCCTGATCAAGGGTTTCAAAAGGATCTGCGTCTAAAATAGCATTGTCAATATAATCGTTCATAAAAGACCCGATATCATCTCTGGAAAAACCAAAGGTCATCTGGGTGAGGTCATTGGTGCCAAAAGAAAAAAACTGGGCTTCTTTGGCCATTTTATCTGCAATCAATGCCGCCCTGGGAATTTCAATCATGGTGCCGAACAGATAGGGTATCTGTGTAAGATTATGGGTTTCCAGGGCTTTTTTATGGCAGTCCTCAACAATTTTTTTGGTAAAGGCCAGTTCTTTTTCATTACAGGTGACCGGCACCATGATTTCCGGTAGAGGATTTTTGCCCTGGCTGATCAGATCAGCAGATGCCGCAAAGATGGCTGTAACCTGCATTCTGGTGATTTCAGGAAAACTTATTCCCAGACGTACTCCCCGATGCCCGATCATGGGGTTGGATTCCTTGAGAAGGTTGCTCCGTTTGATTACTTCCTCCAAATCTATGCCCAGGGCCCTGGCTATTTCCATCTGGTTGTGTTCTGAGCCAGGGACAAATTCGTGCAGGGGCGGGTCCAGCAGCCGCAGGGTAACCGGCAGATTGTCCATGACAGCAAGGGTTTTTAAAATTTCGCCTTTCACAAAGGGAAACAGCTCGTCCAGAGCAGCCTGGCGTTCTTCTGTGGTTTTGCTTAAAATCATTTTCCGCAGCAAAAACAGGGGCCGGTCTGAATCAGCCCCGTAAAACATATGTTCCGTACGGAAAAGTCCGATACCCTGTGCCCCGAATTCCAGGGCGGTTGCCGCATCTTCAGGGGTATCTGCATTGGTGCGCACCCCCATGGTCCGGTGGCGGTCGGCAATGGCCATGAATTTTTTGAATTTGGGATTTTCCAGGGCATCTTTCATTTTAAGCCGGCCTTCATAAACAATCCCCCGGGTGCCGTTCAAGGTAAAAATGTCGCCTTCATTGAAAACCCGGGTGCCTGCCTGCACCTGCCGGGTTTTTGTATTGATCTTCAGTGCACCGGCACCCACAATACAGCATTTTCCCCACCCTCTTGCCACCAGGGCGGCATGACTGGTCATACCGCCTCTTGCCGTGAGTATGGCAGCGGCAGACCGCATGCCTTCAATATCCTCAGGATTGGTTTCTTCTCTTACCAGAATCACATTTTCATTGGTTTTGGCCATCTGGACAGCATCTTCCGCTGTAAACACAATTTTTCCCCAGGCCCCGCCGGGTCCGGCCGGCAGACCTTCAGCCACTTTTACGGCAAGTTTTTCCTCTACCGGATCCACTATCGGGTGAAGCATTTCATCCAGGGATCTGGGATTCAGGCGGCATACCATGGTTTTTTCATCGATCATTTTTTCTTCATACATGTCCATTGCCATGTTCAAGGCGGCGGTGGCGGTGCGTTTGCCCACCCGGCACTGGAGCATGTATAATCTGCCTTCCTGGATGGTAAATTCAATATCCTGCATATCCTTGTAATGGGTTTCCAGTTTATTTCTGATATCATACAGCTGGTTATAAAGTTCGGGCATGGCCTCTTCCAGAGATGACAGGTGCTGGTTCTGCATATTCTTTGTGTCGGTGTTCAAAGGGTTGGGAGTACGGATACCTGCCACCACATCCTCGCCCTGGGCATTCACCAGCCATTCCCCGTAAAAAACATTCCTGCCGGTGGCAGGATCCCGGGTAAATGCCACGCCTGTGGCAGAGGTGTTTCCCATATTTCCGAACACCATGCTCTGTACATTCACCGCGGTTCCCCAAGAGTCAGGAATATGTTCAATACGGCGGTAGGAAACCGCGCGTTTTCCGTTCCAGCTCTTGAAAACCGCCCCGATTGCCCCCATGAGCTGTGCATGGGGATCATCAGGAAAGTCTTTTTTCAGATACTGGCGTATCGTTTTTTTGAACCGCTCGCATAGAGTCTTCATGTCCCTGGTGGAAATATCGGTATCGTTGTCATACCCTTTGTCGTTTTTCAGGTTGTTCATCATCATTTCCAGATTCAGGCGTATCCCCATGCCGTCATCAGGCACCACCTGTTCTGCTTTTTCCATGACCACATCTGCGTACATCATGATCAACCTGCGGTAGGCATCATAGACAAACCATTCATTTCCGGTTTTTTTCACCAGTCCGGGGATGGTTTTGGGGCATAATCCCACATTGAGAATGGTTTCCATCATGCCGGGCATGGAACTTCGGGCCCCGGACCGGCAGGACACCAGCAGAGGGGATTCAGGATCACCAAATACCCGTCCCATCTGTTTTTCAATATTGGCCAGGGCTTTCTTGGTCTGCTGTTCAAGGTCAGAGGGAAACCGGCCCCCCAGTTCAAAATAATGGTTGCAGCATGCCGTGGAAATGGTAAACCCCGGAGGTACCGGCAGACCCATGCGGGCCATTTCAGCCAGATTGGCACCTTTGCCGCCCAGAAGATTTTTTAGGGATGCATCCCCTTCTGTGTTTTCAGGGCCGAATTCATAGATATATTTGGTCATGTTTGCCTCTGTATTATTATAGTGAAATTTGGATATCAAGATGTAACTTTGCAAGATTGAAATTCCAAGTCAAGCAAAATCTGATGTTTATAAATTCATTTACTGATGATATAGTTGCATCTTTATGTACCCAAAAACACAAAAGATACAAAAACCATGTTAAAACAGATGCCACATGTTGACCATTGAATCCATTTACAAGGGGTTTGGCGAACAGACCCTGTTTGATGATGCCAGTCTGCAGATAAATTCCGGGGAACGGGTGGGGCTGGTGGGCAGAAACGGTCACGGAAAAACCACCCTGCTGAATATCATTGCAGGGCATGACCACCCGGATGAGGGCAGGATTAACTGTGCTGCCGGATACCGCATCGGCATGTTATCCCAGAAAATTGTGTTTACCAAAGACACGGTGCGCCAAGAAGCCATGACAGGACTGCCTGATCAGGAAAAAGAACACTATTGGAAAGCGGAAAAAGTGCTGGCCGGTCTGGGATTTTCCCCATTGGATATGGACAAAAATCCTGACGTTTTTTCCGGTGGTTTTCAAGTCAGGCTGAACCTGGCCAAAGTACTGGTGTCAGAACCGGATCTGCTCATTCTGGATGAGCCCACCAACTATCTGGATATCACTTCCATTCGATGGATCTCCCAGTTTCTGACGTCCTGGCCCAGAGAGGTTCTGCTGGTTACCCATGACCGGGGATTCATGGACCAGGTGGTCACCCATATTGCCGGTATCCACCGCCAGAAAATAAGAAAAATAGCAGGGGATACTGGGAAATACTATGAACAGATAGCCCAGGATGAAGAAGTATATGAAAAAACCAGGCTGAATGAGGAAAAGCGAAAAAAAGAAATCGAGACCTTTGTCACCCGGTTCCGGGCCAAAGCACGGCTGGCAAACATGGTGCAGTCCAGAATCAAAACCCTGGAAAAGCAGCAGTCAAAAGAAAAACTTTCCAAACTCAAAAACATGGATTTTTCTTTTAATTATGCGCCCTTCAACGGCAAGCAGATGCTTAATGCCCAAAAACTGTGTTTTGCCTATGAAACCCAAAAACCGGTGATCCGCAAATTTTCTTTGACGGTCCAGCCAGGAGAAAGAATTGCCGTTATCGGCCAGAACGGCAAAGGCAAGACCACCCTGGTCAAACTGCTCACCGGCAGACTTGCCCCTGCATCCGGCAGTGTCACCTTCAACCCCGGGGTTGTTCCGGGATATTTTGAACAGACCAATGTACGCACCCTCAATGAAAACCATACCATTGAAGAAGAACTGATAGATGCCCATCCGGATTTTGACCGCCAGGCAGCCAGAAATATATGCGGGGCCATGATGTTTGAAAAAGATGCTGCCCTGAAAAAAATCAGTGTGTTGTCAGGCGGAGAAAAATCCCGGGTCATGCTGGGAAAACTGCTGCTGACCCCTGTGAATCTGCTGCTGCTGGATGAACCCACCAACCACCTGGATATTGAGGCCTGTGATGCATTTTCAGAAGCTTTGCAGGATTTTCCCGGGGCCCTGATCCTGGTGACCCACAATGAAATGTTTCTGCATTCTCTGGCCACCAGGCTGGTGGTATTTAAAAAGGATCATATCTCGGTGTTTGAAGGCAGTTACCAGGAATTTCTGGACAAAGACGGCTGGGAAGAGGCTGGTCCGGTTTCAGAAAAACAAAACAAACCTCCCGGGATAAACAAAAAAAAGCTGCGCCAGAAAAAATCGGAAATCATTGCCGGCCGGTCCAGGGTGCTGGGACCCATCCAGAAAAAAATTTCACAGATAGAAGATGAGATAGAATCACTGGAAAACCGTATTCAGGCAGTGAATGAAGAGCTGCTTACAGCATCTGAAAACAATGACGGAAAACGCATCCAGATGTTTTCAAAACAATTGTCGGACCTGGAAATTACAGTGGAATCTCTTTTTGCCGATCTTGAAGATAAGATGAACGACCTGGAATCTCATAATATACAATTTGAAAACCAGCTCAAAGAATTGGAAAGGCTGTGATTTAAGATGGACAAAAAAAAATTCGCATTCTATTATGGGATTATTCTCATTGCAGTGGGATTAGGGGTCTTTTACCGGATACCTGAAGTAACCGCCCAGGTGGCGGCCATTGAATTTTTCAGCAACAAACTCTTTATCGTCAGGTTCTGCTTTTACATGCTGGGAATATTTCTGGTGATTGCAGGCAGCATCCGGGTGTATAAAAATTATAAATAGTTTAGATAAAGATACAAATGGTTAAAAACCCAAAAGGAAAATCCAGCCTTACATCCACCATCAAGGACCAGTCCGGGGCCGGCAAAACCCGGATAGGTGAAATTCTTTCCAAGGAAGGCCAGATAACCAGTCTCCAGCTGAATGAAGCCCTGGGGGTGCACAAAAAAACCGGCGAGCGCCTCAGCGCCATTCTTCTCAACAAAGGGTATATTGATCCGGAAACCATCATCAATGTATTGGGGCGGATCTATAACTACAATGTGATCCGGTTTTCAGAAATGAAACCTGATGCAGCAGCCCAGAAAATACTTCCCTTTGATCTGGCCAAAGAAAACATGGTATTTCCCCTGGCACTGAAAAATGACGACCTGTCCGTGGCCATGGTGGAACCAACCGATACCCAGGTGGTGGAAGACCTGCACAATAAAACCGCAAAAAATATCCATGTGTATGTCACCACGGAAAATGATATTATCCAGGCCTACCGGGATTTTTATAAAATCAGTGATGAAGACTACAAAAAATTTCTCCATTTTGAGGAAGATGCAGAAGATGACACCCCTGTCACCTCTGTGGAGGATTTTGGATCCCTGGTATCTGAGGCAGCTGAAGAAATCGAGGTCGGCACTGCTGAAAGAGATGACGGCCAGGATGAATTCATGGCCTCTGATGCCCCCATCATCAAGCTTGTGAACGGGATTCTCACCAAGGCCATCAATGACGGGGTGTCAGATATCCACATCGAACCCTTTGAAAAATCTTTCCAGGTCCGGTACCGGCTGGACGGCGGCATGTACAAAGCCATGAACCTGCCGGTGTCCATTAAAAATGCCGTGGTTTCCCGGATTAAAATTCTGGCATCCCTGGATATTGCGGAAAGACGGATTCCCCAGGACGGCCGGATAAAGCTGCGCCTGGGCAGAAAAAAATCTGTGGATTTCCGGGTATCTTCCCTGCCCACTTTGTTCGGGGAAAGCATTGTCATGCGGATACTCGACCAGAGTGCGTTGAATATCGATCTGACCCGGCTGGGATTTGAATCCAGCACCTTTGACATGCTCAAGCGCAGCATTTCACGGCCCTACGGTCTGCTGCTGGTGACAGGGCCCACCGGGTCCGGAAAAACCACCACCCTGTATTCCATCCTCAACCGGCTCAACAAGGATGACATCAAAATTCTGACTGCAGAAGATCCGGTGGAATTCAACTTCAAGGGAATCAACCAGGTGCCGGTGCGAGAAGAGATCGGCATGACCTTTGCCGCTGCCCTGAAAGCGTTTCTGCGCCAGGATCCTGATATTATCATGGTGGGAGAAATCCGGGACATCGATACAGCGGAAATTGCCATAAAAGCTGCCATGACCGGTCATCTGGTATTTGCCACCCTGCATACCAACGACTGCCCTTCCACCATCGGCCGTCTGGTGGATATCGGTATTCCTCCTTATATGCTGGCAGCATCTGTGACCATGGTTTTATCCCAGCGGCTGACCCGGCGGCTGTGCCCGGAATGCAAACAACAGGTCACCGGTCACAACCCCAAGGAACTGGAACTCCATGGATTTCACAAAGAAGAGATCCCGCAGCTGAAAATCCTGGGGCCCAATGGATGCAGCCATTGCAACGGCACCGGGTACAAAGGCAGGGTCGGGCTCTATGAACTCATGGAGGTAACCGATGAAGTGGCCAAGGCCATCAGTGCGGAAGTGGCTGAGGACCAGCTCAGAAAGGTGGGCGTGCAAGAAGGCATGGTCACCCTGCGGGATGCCGGCCTCCAGAAGATAAGAACAGGGGAAACCTCTTTGGAAGAGGTGGTGAAAAAAACGGTGATCACCAAGGAATCCCTGCCCGCCTACCTGGTGAATCCGGATGTGGAACAATACGAAGACAAAGATGTCATTATCCGGGAAAACAATACAGACATAGATTTTTTCAAACTGGTTCAAGGGGCGGTGTATGTGGTCAAAGGGGGCAAGAAAATTGCTGAAATCACCCAGCCCGGTGAATATTTCGGAGAGATGGCCGCCATTACCAAAGATGCCCGGTCCGCCTCCATCATTTCCAAGGGACGTTCCAAAATCAAGCGGTTTCCCGGAGACAAGCTCGAAGAAATCATTGAAAAATATCCGGATGTGGCAAAACACTTGTTCACAGTGCTGGCAGGCCGTCTCCACCAGACTGACCGGCGGCTTGTCTCCATGATAAACCAGATCAAAAGGGTTCCCCCCAATTAGAGGACCGGACAGCAGTTCACTAAAAGCTGTGTTTTAAGATGAGGCGGTTTTTACCGGCCGATAGTACCGGTCCTTTTCACTGTAAATGCATCCGCAATAAGACTGCCTGTACATGTCCATGGCTTTTGACTGGGCCACACCCTGTTTCCATCCTTCCCTGAAATCATAATACAAAAATTCCACCCCGGTTTCCTTTGCCACAGCATTTCCCATTTCCCGGATCAGGGCGTGATCCTGAAACCGGCTGTACAGCAGGGTGGAAGAAAACCTGTCAAATTTTCCTTTTTTCGCAATTCTGGCTGCCGCGGTCAGCCGGGCGTGGTAGCAGTACCGGCACCGGTCTTTTTCCCGGAATGCAACAGCCCTGAGAAATGTTTCCAGTTCATAGCCCTGCTGCCAGATCATTTTCAGGTTCTGGTCATCTGCATACCGGCGAAGCGTTTCTTCCCGCTTGAGGCATTCGGTGAAAGGATGGATATTGTGGCGGAAAAAAAAACCCATTACCTGGAAATCCATGTCCCTGAGTACCTGAAGCGGATAAATGGTGCAGGGAGCACAGCAGGCATGCAGCAGCAGTTTCACATCCGGCTCCCGAAAATGGCGGTGCCCACCCGCACCATGGTGGCCCCTTCCTGGATGGCCACCATAAAATCATTGCTCATGCCCATGGACAGCTGGACCATGGCACCGGGGTCCACCCCGGCCGCCAGAATGCCATCTCTGATCTGAACCAGCTGTTTGAAATAGGTTCTGGCATCTTCCGGATCATCAAAGTACGGGGGCATGCACATCAGTCCCTGGAGTGAAAGATTTTTACAGGCCATGATTTTCTGGGCCAGTTCAATTGCCACATCTTTCTGGGCTCCGGATTTGGTTTTTTCCATGGAAATATTTATCTGGAGCAGAATCTTTTGGCATTTTTGGATTTTGCCAGCCTGTTTATCAATTTCTTTTGCCAGTTTATAGGTATCCACCGTGTGGATGAGGTCAAAATACCGGACAGCAAATCTGGCTTTGTTGGACTGCAGATGACCGATAAAGTGCCAGACAGCCGCTTCTGGACCGATGGTCTCAATTTTTTCCATGGCTTCCTGGATATAATTTTCCCCCAAACGGGTAAGGCCTGCCGCAATGGCCTGTTGTATCATCTGGACAGGTTGTTTTTTGCTGACACCAATCAATTGGATTTCATCAGGATTTCTGTCGCAGGTGTGGGCAGCCTGAATGATTTTTTCATGAATGGCCATGAGATTTTCTTTAATCCGGGTCATGATGACTGTCCTCAAATTGAATCACTTTTAAAGCTGTGAGGGTCTGAATGAGTTCACACACCGGCAGGCCCACCACATTGGAATAGGAACCGCAAATTTCTTTGATCAGAAAGGCACCCAGTCCCTGGATGGCATATCCTCCGGCTTTATCATAAGGTTCTTCTGTAGAAGTGTACCAGAGGATCTCCGGTTTTGTCAAAGTTTTGAACACAACCTGGGTTTCCACTGCGCAGGTCTTCATCTGCCTGCGGGCAAAATGGCCCACGGTATACGCGGTAAACACCGAGTGGGTCCGGCCGCTCAGCAGACCGAGCATGTGAATGGCCTGTTTCCGGTTTACCGGTTTACCAAGGCTCTGCATGTCTAGTACAACAATGGTGTCAGCGCCGAGGACCCAGGCATTTTTGCGCTGATGCATGATATGAGATGTTTTTTTTTCCGACAATGCTTTGACCACCTCCAGGGGCGGCTGACCCGGTTTTTCTGTTTCATCCACATCAGCAGGAAGAATGTCAATGGCAAGTCCCATTTGTTCCAGCAGCTCTTTTCTCCTGGGAGACCGGGATGCCAGCACCAGTTTGTTTTTTTCCATCCATTTCATGGGTGTTGTGTTTACCAGAAAAAACAATCCACGGCAATGCAATTGCAAAAAATCCCTGTGGACATGGGTCATAATACAATTATTTTTTCAGGCTGCCGGCAAGGGGTTTTATATTTTGGGTTGCCAATCCAGATTAGGGTGCTACACTGGGCACCGGAAATGCCTTATCCGGAAATACCTTTTAGGGATAACAAATGAAACAACCATTTTATGGCGGTCTGTATGCTCTTGCCGCCTTTGCCGCCTGGGGATTTTTGCCGGCCTACTGGAAACAGATGCAGGCAGCCCTGCCGGTTGAAATTCTGTGCCACCGTGTTGTGTGGTCCTGTGTGTTTGTTTTTATCATCATCTGTTTTCAGAACAGGACAAAAGAGGTGTTGCAGATTCTTCGCACACCTTCCCAGGTAAAAGGCCTTGCCTTAAGCAGTGCATTGATTGCCCTGAACTGGTTTGTATATATCTGGGCGGTGAATTCCGGACGGGTGGTGGAAACCAGCCTGGGTTACTATATCAATCCCATGATAAATGTACTTCTGGGGTATCTGCTGCTGGGGGAGACCTTTACCCGTCTGCAGTGCATCTCCCTTGGGTTTGCCCTCACAGGGGTAATCTATTCTCTGGTGGCTTATGGGGCGCTGCCCATATTCGGGTTGACCCTGGCGTTTTCCTTTGCTTTTTACGGATACTGCCGAAAACAGATCCAGGTGGCGCCCATGCCCGGGCTGTTTGTTGAAACCCTGCTCCTGATGGTCCCGGCCCTGGCATATATTCTCTTTTTAATGGGCACAGGCAGCTCTTTGTTCTTAAAAAACACACAATTGACTCTCTGGATGATCGGGGCAGGGGTGGTGACCTCTCTGCCTTTGCTGTGGTTTGCTGCTGCTGCCAGACGGCTGAATCTGTCCACCATCGGTATCCTGCAGTATCTTGCGCCCTCCATTGCCTTTGTGCTGGGGGTGTTTGTATACAAAGAGCCTTTTTCCATCCACAATCTGCTCACTTTTGCCTGCATCTGGGCCGGTGTCTTTCTGTATACCTTTGAATTCATAAAACACCACCATCCAAAACCCTGACCAAAGGATCGGCTGCTCAAAACGCTGCCAACTGTTTTTTGCATGGGAATGTCGTGTTTATACTGCATTTTGACCTTGCAAAATCCGGCCAGATGAGATAGAAAATTGAAGATTATGCCTGGGTGGCGGAACTGGTAGACGCAAGGGACTTAAAATCCCTCGGCCAAATTGGCTGTACGAGTTCAATTCTCGTCCCAGGTACCATCAAAACAATAAAAGGGTTTTGGCCTTTTCCCAAAGCCCTTTTTGTCTTAAAAAGCGCATACAACCTATGGATAAAATTCAAATCAACGGGGGCAGAAAACTTGCAGGAGAGGTTTTCATCTCCGGGGCAAAAAATGCGGCACTGCCCCTTATAGCCGCCAGCATCCTGGTGGACGGCACCTGTGAATTTACAAATGTGCCTGATCTTATGGACATTCACAGTATCCGGCTTCTGCTGGAAGACCTGGGCGCCCGGTGCACCTTTGACAACCATGTGATGACTGTGGATGGATCCGGTATTCATAAAATTGAAGCTGAATATGACCTTGTGCGTAAAATGCGGGCATCCATTCTTGTACTGGGACCTCTGGTGGCCAGATTCGGACATGCCAAGGTTTCTCTGCCCGGAGGCTGTGCCATCGGTGCCAGACCGGTGAACATGCATTTGACCGGACTGGAGGCACTGGGGGCCAAAATTGATATTGATCACGGCTATATTGAAGCAAAGGCAGAAAAACTTAGAGGCAGTGAGATCTATTTTGATATTCCTACAGTAACCGGGACCGAAAATCTGATGATGGCTGCTGTTCTGGCCAAAGGAAAAACCCTTCTCAGAAATGCAGCCCGGGAGCCTGAAATTGTCTGCCTGGCTGATGCCCTGTCCCGGATGGGGGCAAAAATATCCGGGGCCGGTTCTGCCATTATCACCATAGAAGGGGTGCCGCAGCTTTCACCGGCACAGGTGACTGTTATTCCGGACCGCATTGAAACCGGCACCTTTATGGTGGCTGCAGCCGCTACCCAGGGCAATGTATTGATTAAAGGCTGCGATCCACAGCATATAGGCGGGGTGATCAATAAGCTCAAGGCATCAGGCGCCGGGGTACAAATTTTTGATGACAAGATCCGTGTAAAAGGAGGGGGACATATCAGAAGCGTGGACATCACAACTCTTCCCTATCCGGGATTTCCAACGGATATGCAGGCCCAGTTCATGACATTGATGTGTATTGCAGACAGCACTAGTATTATTCATGAATCCATTTTTGAAAACCGGTTTATCCATGCCAATGAACTGATGCGCATGGGGGCGGATATTACGCTTTCCAGAGCAAATATTGCCAAAGTCAAAGGGGTGTCTGAACTTCAGGCAGCGCCGGTTATGGCTTCAGACCTTCGTGCCAGTGCCTCTTTGGTAATCGCAGGACTGATGGCCAAAGGCACCACCCTGATTTCCAGGGTGTATCACATGGACCGGGGGTATGAAGCCATTGAAGAAAAATTTTGTGCGCTGGGAGCTGACATGCAGCGCATCAAATAAGCAAAAATACATATAATCAGGCGAGGATATGTGAAACAGCCATCACAGCCCTTGGTTCCACCGCTTGTCCCTGTAATTCTGGCCATGATTACAGGCATTCTGGCAGGGAATGCATCCTCTCCTTCCAACCTGCTAGTGGCTGTCCTGTTTTTTTTTGGTATGCTGGCAGCCGTATTTTTTACAACCTATCCCAGCCATAAATTTTTTATTTTCTGTATATGCTTTCTGGCCGGGGTGTGGTCCGGATATCAGAGTTATCAGATACATTCTCCCCATCTGCCGTCCGGCCATGTATCCCGTTTTTACAACGATCCCGGCATTACCCTTGCTGGCAGGGTTGTTTCTTTTTCGCGGCAGTACCCCTATAAGAATCGGGTGGTGCTGGCCTGCCGGAAAATTATCACCACTGATGCTAAAGGAGAGGCTTTTTCCATCGCTGCCACAGGCCGTGTGTATGTAAATGTCTATGGGAAAAACGGCTGTCTGCCAAGAATCAATGATCATATCCAATGCCCGGGGCCCATCCGGCCCATCCGGAATTTCGGCAACCCCGGGGCCTTTGATTACCAGACTTTTCTCAAACGCCAGGGCATCTTCGGTGCAGTCCATACCGGGGCCGACAAAATAACGCTGCTTCCGGCTGAGAACCTTCTTTTATTCAACCGGTTCCTGCAGGGAGTGGAAAAAACCCGAAACCGGTTTTATCATTTTGTGATGACCCGGCTCAAAAATCAGGATACTGCCCATATTCTGGCTGCCCTGGTCACCGGGAAAAAGCAGCAGATGCCCGCACACTTAAGGGATAATTTTTCCCGGGCAGGCGCAAGTCACCTGCTGGCGATTTCAGGGTTGCATCTGGGGATTTTGTCAATAATATTTTATAACCTTTTTAACTGGATACTCTCGGGTTTTCCCAGTCTGGTGATCCCGGCCAGGGCCAGAAAAACAGCGGGCATGCTTACCCTTGTTCCTTTGTGTCTGTATGCGTTTTTCTGCGGTTTTTCACCATCCACCCAGCGGGCGTTCATTATGATCAGTCTTTTTATGGTCGCGTTTCTGGGTGAAAAACAAACCCATCCCCTTAATATTCTGGCAGGGGCCGGAATTCTTATTTTGATGGCAGATCCAGGATCTTTGTTTTCCATTTCATTTCAATTGTCTTTTTCAGCGGTACTGTTCATTATTCTTGGCCTGGGTGTGGTTGCCAGATATCAGATGCCTCATATTCCCCTGGTTCCCGGATTTCTGGTGTCCATCTGCATGGTAACCGTGTTGGCCGGGCTTGGAACATTTCCCTTGATTGCCCGGTATTTTAACATGGTCTCTTTGGTTCAGATTCCGGCAAACCTGGTGCTGGTGCCTGTCATAGGCTTTATATGTCTGCCGCTTGGCCTGGTGAGCCTGGTTTTCTGGCCCCCGGCCCCCGGTATCTCAGCTGTGTTTTTGACCATGGCGGCAAAACTGGTTTCTTTTTGTCTTTTATTTATTGACTGGCTGACCGGGTTTCCATTTTCCTGGTCCCACCTGCCTTCTTTATCAATATATGATGTGGCAGCCATATATGCTGTGATGGGAGCAGGTTTTTATACCGTGTCTTTTAAAAGGACAAAACCGGTCATAATGGTATGCGCCGCCATCATCACAATTGTCTGTGTGCATGGGATACGGGAGCTGACAAAAACAAGGCTTTCCAGACACATGTCCATCACCGTCCTGGATGTGGGCCAGGGAAGTGCGGCACTGATTCAGACCATTGAAGGAAAAAAAATCCTGGTGGACGGGGGAGGTTTTTCAGGGGGAACCAGCTTTGATACAGGCCGGCATATTGTGGCTCCTTTTTTATGGCAGCAGCGTATCATGGCACTGGATGCGGTCATCCTCACCCACCCTGACGCAGATCACATGAATGGCCTGGTCTTTATACTGGAAAATTTCAAGGTTGGATCTGTGGTAAAAAATGCAGACAAAAGTCTTCGAAAAGAGTATGAACATATCATGGCTGCCTGCCGCAACAGACAAATTCCAGTTTTTATTCCTGATTGCACACAAAACAAAATGATCTATGACAATACACAATTTGAGTTTTTCCAGTGTGAATCTGTGCAGCCAGGTTTGGATGCCAATGACAATTCTCTGGTTTTCAAACTGAAATTCAAAACGTTTTATATGCTTTTCCCGGGAGATATCATGGAAACAAGAGAAGGGCTTCTGGCCCGGGCTGTGCAGCAGCATCCGGGCGCCAGAATTCTGCTGGCCCCTCATCATGGCAGCAATACCTCTTCCACCAAAGTTTTCCTTGATAAAGTTCATCCTGAAAGTGTAATAATATCCTGCGGATTTGATAACCGTTACGGATTTCCCCATCCAGATGTTCTGGACCGATACCGGCAGAAAGGAATCCGGATTTTTAGAACAGATGCCCATGGTGCGGTCACCATCACCTCATCTGGTAACGGATATACAATTGTTACCCATAAAGGCGGCTAATCTTGTACTATATTTATTTTTCCTATGTCTTTTTGTTGTCCGGACTGATTTTACTTGACTGTGTTCGCAAAAATAATCCCAAATGGTGGGCAGTTATGGTTTTGCTGGCCCCTGTCACCACCCCGTATGTTATTTTCAAATCAAAAAAAACAGCGGGCATGATTCTTTTCATGGTGTTTCTGGCCAGTTTCTCCATGGTTGCGGGAGCAGAATTTTATATCTGGGCACAGGAAAGAGAAAAAAATAAATATGCCCACCTGCCCCCCATCACCAGTCAGGTGCTCCGGCTGTGTGACACGCTCAAACAGACCACCAATGATCTGGATGCCGGTCTGGTGAAACTGGAAAATATGTCCAAGGTGGAATCAAGTCTTGAAAAATTACACCAGACCATCGCATTTATCAAAGTTTTGCGCATTACCCTGGCCCGGAACCAGGATGCCATTGAACGACTGGTGAAATTTACAACAGACTACAAAGATTATTTCATGAAAAAGGAATTACACTGGATTTATCAGGTCCGGAAATATTATACCAACCACCACGTTATCCGCCATTTTCAAAGCCTTGAAACCTATCTGGATGATTTTAATGCCCTGCTTGCCTATACTGCTGCCAATTTTTCCCATATTGCAGAGCATAAGGATCCTGCCAGCCTGAAAAATTATGATGAATATTATCTGCGGTACAGACGAGCGGTGGACCGCCATAATGTCTTTAATGTCCAGCGTATCGCATTTCAGAACAACTTTTTAAGAAAATACCCGGACATCAAAGATTATCTGCCTGGTGAACGTCAGACGGAAAGTTTTCTGCTGTGGGAATAGGGCCTGGGTTTGAAATATTTGATAAATGGCACAATCACTTTGTTCTTATTGCCACCGGACACATCATAGGTGATACTGACAATGGGCACGCCGGTTTTGGCTTCCAGTCTGGCAGCCATGGCTTCAGTAACCAGACCCGGGCAGCAGAAGGCGGGATTGGTCTGGACAAGCAGAGCCAGGTCCGGATGCTCCTGGATGATATGATGAATTTTTAAAATATTATCCATGGATTCTCCGGTATGTTCCTGCTGGATGCCGTATTGTTCCAGGAAATTTTCATGGGAGTTTCCAACCATAAAATGCGATTCCTCCAGCAACGGTTCAAAATATGGGTAATATTTTTTTTCCATGGCCTGCATGGCAACAAGCAGGGCTTTGTTGGAAATCAGGCTCAGGTATTTGCCCTCCTTGAACCATTTTTTAAAATAGGAATTGGCAATGATTTTGATATATTTATAATACGGCGTGGTGACCACTTCGCCGCCATTGGCTTCGATATAATGAATCAGGTTCTGGTTCATTATATCATTATCCCTCACATACAGATCACCGAAAATGGCCACCTTGGGCCGGGTGCCGGCATCCTGGGTCCTGATACGTTTAAACAGGGCAATGGCCTCTTCCAGGGCTTTTTCCTTGGACCGGTTCAGGGCAAAGGCCCTGCTGATAATATCCAGGGCCCGGGACATTGTCTGGTCGGTTTCTCCTTTGTTTGTTTCATAGGGCCTGATCCTGCAGCCGATGCTCCTGAGGAGCCCGCCGAACATATAGGCAAAATAGGCATTGGTGGAAGCACGAAAAGATACATCAAACAAGGATAATTCACCAAGATAGATACCTGATTTTTCAAATCCGTTTCCTTCCCGCTGAAGAATCTGCTGAATATGATACGGATACATCCTGATGTTGCAGGCAATGTCTGAACGGTTCAGCCACAGCACGGTCTGGGACGGATCCAGACCATGTTTATTCACGGTGTGAATAAACCCGGCAGCAACCGCATTGAGGGGGATGCACTGGCCGGTATTGGTGAGCAGGCTTTTTTTCAGGGTTTCAAGGGTTTCTTCCATCAAAAAGGCCTGGTAGCCTTCGCTTTGAAAGGTGGACACAATCAATTGCCCGGTCAAGGCATCCCAGTTGGGAAATATAATGGTTTTTTCTTCCGGCCGGTCAAAATACCGGGGGGAAAAATCCAGGGGCAGGGCAGGGGGCCTGGTCCTGGCCCGGTGGTGGTTATTAAAGGATCTTACCGCTGATTCAATGCGGGTTTCATACCCCACGCTGGAATCATGTTCATCCAGTTCCAGTACCAGATATGGTTTGTTGCATCTTTCCATGATCTGTTTGAAATAATCCACCCCGAATGCATCTGGGGAACATTTGAAAGAAGTGATGTATACCGGATACAGATCGTCTGAAAGTGCGGCTGCATAGGCGGATTTCAGAATCTGTGCAGCATATTTCCAGTGGATTTCTTTCAGCAGGGGATCAATGGGGGTAAAATCAATGTCTGCAGTATCCAGCATGTCCTGGAAAAAGGTTTCCACCCCCAGATTCTCAAAAATATGGGGTATGCGGTGGTTCATGGTGTCAGACAGTACAGTATAGGGTCGGCCCAGAAGCAATACTTTGATGCCGGGCGCTGCACGTCTTTGTTCTGCATAGAGTGCTGATATTTTTTTCTGGTTTTCTTGGCGAAATTCCAGGGCTTTGTCCCAGGCAGTATTGATATCAAAAAAAGAAAACATAAAGTCTTGGGAAATATGTTTGAGCATCTGATAGAGCGCTATTTTGGTATGAAAACTGGTATACAGATACTTGATGGTGGGCATGAGCAGTCGCCGGGCATCATAGTGGTCCAGACAGGAGAGGATGGAAGGACTGAACTGGGTGTAATAACAATGCTGACGTCTTATCCGCTTCAGAGGTGTTTTTTCTTCAAAATAAAAAGGCAGAAACACATAATCTGCTTTTTCAAAAAGATGGGCCACATGCCCGTGCAGGGCGGTCACCGGTGCACAAAACTCTGCTCTGGCAACAGTTTTTCCTAAAGCCACCGGGTGTTTCAGGTTCCGGCTGGTAATGGTTTTAATGCCCAGGCGGGAAAAAAAGAATTCCCAGAATTCCAGATCCTCAAACAGATGCAGGGCAGCGGGAATACCGATGGTAAAGCTGTGTTTTTCAGGATGGCGGACAACGGGCAGTAATTGTTTTTTGCGCAATTTTTTCAGATCATACGGTTTTTTGCTGGGTACCATTTTTTGGGTATCATAATCCCGGCCGCACAAAAACCCATAGGCCCGGGGCTGACCATCCACTTGGGCAATGGTCAGTTTGCAATGGTTGGTGCACAACCGGCAGACCTCCTGGTGCACCGGGATGGTTTTTTTCCACAGGCCAAATCCCCTGAACTGTGTCTGGGTGATGCCTTTTTCCCTTGCCAGAAGCGCCACCCCCAGGGCACCGGTCAAATGGCATAACCGGGAGACATGAATGGGTTTTTGCAGTTTTTGTTCAAACGCTGCCACCAGGGCCTTGTTTCTGGCTGTTGCCCCCTGAAAAAGAATACAGTTTCCGATCCTGCCCACAGTGGCCACTTTGGTCAGGTAATTGTCTCTGACCGAATGGAGAACCGATGCCAGAATTTCATTTTTTTTATATCCTTCAGCAAAATAATAATTAATGTCACGTTCCATGAAAACCGTGCACCGGTCGCTGGACACCGGGGCCTTGACACCCTCTGCCCGTTCTGAATATTCTGAAAGGGGGCAGGACAGTTTTTCCGCCTGTTCCTCAATGAAACTGCCTGTACCGGCTGCGCACACCGTATTCATTACAGAAGCGGTCACCATGCCGTCCTTGAGCAGGGTGAATTTGGCATCCTGGCCCCCTATTTCAATGATGGTATCTACCTTTTTGTTCAGATTAACCGCTGCAGTGGCATGGGCGGTTATTTCATCTGGCTCGATATCCGCGCCGATAACCCTGCCGCTGATGCGCCGTCCCGAACCGGTGGTGCCGCAGCCTTTGACAGAAACCACAAGACCGGCATCCGCCATAAAGGTGTCCATGGCTTTGAAAATTTTCTGGACCGCCTGTACCGGACGTGATGCGGTTTTTGTATAGCAGCCCACAATGGGATCTCCGTTCTGGTTTATCAATATGCTCTTGGTGGAGGTAGATCCTACATCCAGGCCCAGATAGGTGTCTGAAAGATCCAGACAGGCAGGATCCGTGTAGATGTCGGTTTCCACACCGTCATGAACAAACTGCTTAAAACAGTGGAAATCCGGATAATCTGACAGGGTAAGAGACAAAGCCGGATAAAGGTAATTGTTTTTCCGGGCCGTGGTTTTGAAAAAAACGCTGGCAGAATTAAAATTAACAGGCGCCGGTTTTTTTGTCTGCATGTTATCCCACAGGCACAAAGCTGCACCGGCTGCACCATATACATCTGAATATGCATCAATGTTCAGGGAAAGACCGAGAATGGATTCCAGGTACCGGGTCACTGATGCATTTTTGGCAACCCCGCCGCAAAAAAGCACACTGCCCTTTATATCATTGCCTTTGAAAAGGGTGTTTACAATATTTTTGGCCAGCCCGTAGCACAAACCATCACAAATCTGTTCAATGTTATACCCTTCCTGCTGGGCATGGATAAGATCGGTTTTGGCAAAAACAGCACACCGGGTGGCAATGTCAGGTCGCTTTTGCCTGTTTTTCAGGGCTTTTTCACTGATTTCAGCAGATCCTTTCAGATTAAGGCGCCTGGCCTGCTGATCCAGAAAACTGCCGGTTCCGGCGGCACATGAGGTGTTGTGCCTGGCACCGGTATAATTGTTTTGTTTGTCAAACAGACTCAGGGAAAATTTTTCTCCGCCAACATGCAGCAGTGCATCGCAGCCGTTTTTGTGAAAAGCCCTGGCAGCCCTGATGACAGCAACCTGTTCATCAAAACGGTCATGGGAAAAAACAAAAGACGGGGTGGCATCGGTTGCGGCCGCATATTGCACATCGCGCACCTTCTCATGGGACAGCAGGGTGGACAGGCAGGAGGTAACATCTCCCTGGTGGGCAGCGGTGGCCTTGTGCAGTAAATTTTTATTGCTGTCTATTACCGCAATGTTCACAGACACGGATCCCGCATCAATACCTACAATCGTATAATCCATTTTACAGCACTTCCTTTACCTGGTTCCAGAATTCCTTGACCCCGTTCATCCAGCCGTCTAAAAACATTTTCTTATGGTCTTTTTTTTCATAGATGGTGAACTGGTCCATCCCGTAACTGCCCATAATCTTATTGAAATATGGAGCAAACCTTGTATCCTGAACCAGTTCATACGTATCCTGGGCATGCAACACGTATAACAGGTCCTCAAAATGGGCGGATTGGCCCCATCTTATGCCTTCTTTTCGTCCCTGTTTATAAAATTGTCTGACCCAGTCCTGCTTTTCCTTTTGCAGACGTATAATGACTTCCGTCATATCAAACTCCTGGGAAAACCGTTTCTGGAACTCTTCTTTTTTCTGGATGGCATCTGTGACCGCCTCTTGAAACATTTTTGAAAAATTAAAAGAATCCCGCCATTGTTTGAGTCTTTCATGAAGCATGTCCGGTATGCTTAAAGTGATTTTCTGGGCCATGAGACTTTCCTTTCACCCCTTACTTCCAAATATAGGTGATACTTTGCTTTATCAAAAAATATCTTTTTATACGTAATGATTTTTGCTGTACGTGTCAATCTGTTTATCAACATATCTTGTATTTCCTATGCAAATCCGATATAAGACAAAAGATTATGATAACCTGTTATATTGAAGCCATCGGCAGTATTTTTACACAATTCATTGCATCTGTGGGCAGGCTTTTTTTGTTCTTTGCTTCCGGTGTCGGTCAGGTATTTACCCTCTCGTTTCAAACAAACAAAATACTGGACCACATCTGGTTCATAGGCGCCAAATCAATTTTTGTCATCCTGCTCACCGGATTGTTCACCGGCATGGTACTCGGTCTCCAGGGGTATTATACCCTGGTAACATTTGGCTCTGAGGCAGCATTGGGCACTGCTGTTTCATTGACCCTGATCCGGGAACTGGGGCCTGTTTTGACCGCCATCATGATCACTGCCAGGGCAGGCTCGGCCATGGCCGCTGAAATCGGGGTCATGCGCATGTCAGAACAGATCGATGCCCTGGTCACCATGCAGATCGATCCGGTGCGCTTTGTGTTTACTCCCAGAATACTGGCTGCGGTATTAAGCTTTCCGCTGCTTACCGCACTTTTTGACATGGTGGGTATTTTCGGCGGATACCTGTCCGGATCCCTGCTTCTGGGAATAAATGAAGCCGTTTACATGGACAGGGTGATTCACAGTGTGAAAATGGCCGATATCTGGGGGGGATTTTTCAAATCCATCGTATTTGCCTTTGTGGTGACCACCATATGCTGCTACCGGGGGTATTATTCCCATGTGAACCGCCAGGGCAAATTCGGAGCAAAAGGCGTGTCACTGGCAACAACCAATGCAGTGGTGCAGTCGTGTGTCATTGTGCTGATCTGCGACTATGTAATTACTTCTTTTCTGGTATAAGCCATGACAACACCGCCTTTTATTGAATTCAAGGATCTGAAAAAGAAATTCGGGGATCTGGAAGTGCTCAAGGGAGTGAATCTGTCCATAACCAGAGGCCAGGTTACCGTGGTTATCGGTAAGAGCGGCACAGGAAAATCGGTCCTGCTCAAGCATATAGTGGGGCTGATCCACCAGGACTCCGGCCGGCTGCTGATTCAAGGAGAGCCCTTGGACCGGCTGTCCCAAGAAAAAGCCCGCCAGTTCAAAAAAAAAACAAGCTATATGTTCCAGGACAATGCCCTGTTTGATTTTCTCACCGTATATGAAAACATTGCACTGCCCCTTGTGGAAACATCAAAAATTGCTGATGCCGCATTGCAGCTAAAGGTGCATGCCCGCATGAAACAGCTGGGTATTGAGGATATTGACAACAAATACCCTTCAGAACTGTCCGGAGGAATGCGCAAGCGGGTCGCTCTGGCAAGGGCCCTTGTGACAGATCCCGAGGTGATACTGTTTGATGAACCCACCACAGGTCTGGATCCGATACGCAAAAAAAATGTACACACCATGATAAAAGAGCACCAGAAAAAATTTGGGTTTACTGCGGTGATAGTAAGCCACGATATCCCTCAGATTTTTGATCTGGCCCAGCACATTGCCCTGCTGGATGCGGGCATCATTCTTTTTGAAGGCTCCGGTGAGGAGTTGCTGCATTCTGAGATCCCTGAGGTCCAGGCTTTTATACAGGGAAAGGACAGCACGAAACATGGGTAATTCACACAACAAGCCAACAGGCGCTAAAGGCCGAAAGCTCCCAGGAAAGGGCAGTATTGAACAAAAATGCATTATTTTCACCCAGGTTCTGAGGACCATATTGTATGAATGAGAGCAAACGAAATTTTTATGTGGGTATCTTTGTCCTTATCGGCATTTTCTGCACAGGGTACCTGATCATTGTGATGGGAGATGTGTCCGCTTTTTTCAAAGACCGGTATACGGTGTATGGATATTTTTCCTCTGCATCAGGTCTCAAAAAAAAAGCGGTGGTGGAACTTGCCGGCGTAAAAATCGGCCATGTGTCGGCCATCCGTATAGATACACAATTTCTGGTGGCCAGAGTGGAAATGGATATTGACCGGAAAATTGCGCTATCTGAGGACAGCATAGCATCAATCAAAACCGCAGGGATAATCGGTGAAAAATATATTGAAATCCTGCCCGGTGGTTCTGATACAATGCTGGTTCACGGAGATGAAATTGAAAATACGGAATCATCGCTGGACATTGAATCGTTGATCAGAAAATTCATTTTCAGTGAAAATGCTTTGTGATACCCATCAGGTTCCGGCTTGATTCTTCTTAAAACTATATAGCAAGGATGTTAAGCAATATGAAAAAAACATGTCAGGTTCTTTGTATCATCGGTGTATTGGTTTTTACGGGCACAGTGTCCATTGTATGGGCAGCTGATGCTGTTGTTGCAGATCAAGCTGTATCACAGCAGGAAAATCCGGATGCGGTTTCAGGTGGTGACGATGATTTTGGGGATGACCTGTTTGATGAATTTGAAGATGGTACCCCCGTCAGGTCACAGGTGGCTGATCCCATTTATTATTTTAATTATGCCATGTATACGGTGAATGACAGGCTGTATTTTTATGCGCTCAAACCCCTTGCCCTGGGATATAAGGCTATTGTGCCCACACCGGCCAGAAGGGGGATTGGCAATTTTTTCCACAATCTGCTCTTTCCTGTCAGGTTTGTCAACTGCCTGCTCCAGGGAAAAATGCTTCAGGCATCTGATGAAATCGGCATATTTTTTGTCAATTCAACCGCCGGCATACTGGGGTTCAACCAGGTGGCCCAGAAATATCTGGACATGCACACAAAAAAAGAAGATCTGGGACAGACTTTGGGCACCTTTCACATCACAGAAGGGTTTTATCTGGTGCTGCCGGTCTTCGGGCCTTCCACCTTACGGGACACCGTGGGCAGGGTCGGAGATTATTTTATCACCCCGCTCAATTATGTTGAACCCTGGGAGCTTGATGCCGGGCTTGGCATACTTGACACCGTCAACCGGACATCCTTTCGCATCGGTGATTATGAGGACCTGAAAGCAGCATCTCTTGATCCATATACTGCCATTAAAAATGCCTATATCCAGAACAGAAGAGCCCAGGTCAGAAACTGACCGGGAACAGATCATTGCGGCGGGAAGGCAGAAAATAGCGCATCCTGTGGGACCGGACATGGCTGAGCAATGCAGGGTCCAGATCCACAATATGCAGATGATTTTCACAGGCTGTGGCGCTTTCCACAATATGGCCATCCGGACCGATAACCACGGACAGGCCGGGAAAATCCAACCCGGCACCATTGTCTCCGGCCTGGTTCACCGCTGCGATAAAAACCCCGTTGTCAAAGGCCCGGGCCGGCAGATGCCGCATCCAGGACGTGCGTTTTTCCTCCGGGGTTCCCCTGGGCGATGCATGGGGCAGGACAATGAGATCCACTCCCTGCATTGCCATGGCCGTGGATAATTCCGGAAAATGCGCATCATAGCACAACTGGATGCCGAACCGTGTCCCGGCATGGGCAAATACCGGAATGGTAAATCCAGGAATAAAAATATCCTGTTCATTGGGTGCGATGTGCAGTTTTTGATATTTGCCGGGCACTGCGCCGGGAATGAACACCAGATGGGATGCAAAACTCTTTTTTGGGGTATCTGCTTTTTCAGCAAGACCTGCCAGGATTGCCAGGTTCAGCTGATCCGACATGTTTTGAAAACTGTTGATAAGATTATTGTCAATTGCCCTGGCATAAGGTGCAATCCTGGGGCCGGTGGCATAACCGGTGAGATTCATTTCCGGAAATACCACTATATCGGCTTTTTTTTCGGCAGCCTTGTGGATGAGATCACGGCAAATGGCCACATTTTCATCCCAGCGGCCCACCTTGCAGTTGGTGGACACAAGACACAGTTTCACCGCCTTCATAACTTGAAATTGGCTGAAATTTTAAAAACCCGGGTGGCCGGCAGGTTCAATATGGGATGCACCCCGGTTTTTCGGGATATATCATCAAGATTTGCCTGAATCAGTTCCCGGGAAGGGGCGATAAAGGTAAACCAGATATTGAAAACATGCTCCCGCATGTAATTGTGGGTGACCCCGGGGTAGGCATTGACCGTGCGGGTAAAAAAATCGATTTTTTCTTCTGGAACCTCTGCCGCACAAAGGGTGGAAAAATATCCGAGCCGGTCCGGGCTGAAATTGCCGCCGATGCGCCGGATAAGGGCTTTTTCCTTCATCAGGCGAATCCGGTCCATGAGCCTCTCTTCTGTTAATCCAAGCTGCCGGGCCAGCACCCTGTAAGGTCTGGCATCAATGGGAAAATCAAGCTGAATTGTGTTGAGAATGGATCTATTGGTGGCATCAATGGCGGTCATCGGGTCACTCCCAAAAATGGACAGGCTTGAAAACAAAGGGCAAAAAGCAAAGGCTCTGTTTCATGCAAAACAGAGCCTTTACAAACAAATCAAATCAATCGAACAGGGTATGATTTATACACATCCGGTGGGTTTGGGAAGACCGGCCATTTTACAGGCACCTTTTCCCGGCCCTGAGGGGAACAGTTCATAGATGTGTTTGAGTTTGAATTTGGTGAGTTTGGAAAGTACCCGGACCATCGGCGCAATCCCGTTTTTCTCATAATAGTCCTGGAGCACTTTTACCAGCTGCCAGTGCTCGTCAGTCATTTCTTCAATTCCTTCCTGGGTTTTTACATAATCCACCCATTCTTCTGAGTAGGAATTGTAATCAAGAAGGAATCCATCTTCATCTATTTCAAATGTTTTCCCGTTGAATTCTACTGTTGCCATGTAAACTTTCCTCCTGTAAATTTAATTTTTTTTCTATCAACTTAAGACATACTGTCTTGGCTTCATGGTCTGCTTCAATAATTGACCACTAACCATATCTCAGCAACCCGGGCTTGTCAACAAAGAATCAAGCCTGATTGTAAAAATATCGGTGTTTCCAATACATTGGATTTAATATTCTTTCGGGGTCTGGTTTATCTGTTCCAGGGTGAAAACCGGGCCATCTTTACATACCAGTTCTTTTCCGATATTACACCGGCCGCACATGCCGATACCGCACTTCATTCTGTTTTCCAGGGACATGAAGATCTGGTGATCCTGGTACCCCAGTTGTGTCAGGGCCGGCTGGGTGAACTTGATCATGATGGGCGGTCCGCACACAATGGCATAGGTGTCTTCATCTGCAGCAGGGGCATTTTTTTCCACTATCTGGGGAACAAATCCGGTGTGGTATTTCCAGTCCGGATCATCTGTGCTGTCAACCGTGATATGCATGTTGATATCATCACGTTTTTCCCAGTCAAACAGCTCTTGTCTGTAGAGCAGCATGCCCGGAGACCTGGCACCGTAAATCACATCGATGTTTTTGAATCTGGACCGGTTGGCCGGATCCAGCATGTAGACAATGGCGGACCGCAGGGTGGTAAAGGCGAATCCGCCGCCGATGATAACCACATTCTTGTTTTCCAGTTTTTCCCAGGGATACCAGTTGCCTAAGGGCCCTCTGATTCCC
>DATFKQ010000145.1:0-5719 GCA_035268565.1 Desulfotignum sp.
TGGGGATCTTCTGAAAAGGAAGGAACCAATTACACAATAGATAATGTTTATATTAATGAGGGCTCAGGGTATTCTACAGTTTCTGCAAATTTCGACTTTAATAACGAATATAAACCGGTCACACGTGTCAAAATTGATAGTTTAGAAAAAATTGTAAATGTTTATGAGCAATAACATGTAACCAGAATCTAAGGGCCACATTAAATTTTTACATGCTAAAACTAAATGGTGGAAAAGCGATAACTATGTCTATAATTTTTCACCCTCAATGCTGAATTCAGAACCCTGGACTATTATTAATAATGCCAATATTTGCGAAATTAATAATTTACTCTCCAAGGGCCATACCATGAAATACATCACCGTTTATTTCTTAAAAGGAAATCAGAAAATGTGCCAGAATCGTTGAGCTGGACATCGGGATATCGGCATGTAATCATTGAGGAGTGTCGGAAATGCCAAATATAGCATTTCCGACACTCCTGTTTTCCCCAACCATTTGAGCAGAATGGAAACCATTCAGGAAAAATGACAGTTGCAGCTTATTGCAAACAATGAAAAAAACCACTTTTCAACGCAAGGAATCCACGATATAAGGAAATAAACCTTGTTTCATGATTGAGGTACCCCTGTTTTGTTGCAAATAAAATGCTGCCATTGCCGCAGAGCATTTCACCTATAGATAAAGGAGGTCCCGATGACCGATTGGAACACCCCATTTTGGCCCGAAAGCGTTTCCCGGACAGTGGCAGACTATCACTATCCCCTCTTTAAATTACTGGATGACTCTGCAGCCAGGTATCCTGACCAGGCGTATACCATCTTCAACGGGGCCACCAAAACCTATGCGCAAGTAAGGAACACAGCCGACCGCATCGCCAATTTCCTTGCAGCCAAAGGCATTGGGAAAGGGGACAAGGTGGCAATTTTTCTGCCCAACATACCCCATTTTCCGGAGATCCTTTTCGGTATTTTAAAGGCGGGCGCCGTGGCCGTGAACTGTAATCCGGTCTACACCCCGCCGGAGCTCAACTATCAGCTCAAGGATTCCGAATCCAAAGCCGTATTCTGCATGGACCATCCGGAGCTCTACCCCAAAACAGTGGAGGCCATAAAGGGGACGGATGTGGACATTGTCATCGTCTGCAATATCAAAAGCTATCTACCGAAATTAAAAGGTTTCCTTGGAAGCCTCCTGGGAAAAATCCCCAAAGCGGCCAGCTACAACACCGGCCATATCATGTTCGACGACATGGTCGCCCAGGCAAGCCCCACCCCGCCTGCTGTTGAGATCGATCCTGAAAACGACACTGCCATCATGCTCTATACCGGAGGCACCACAGGTGTACCCAAGGGTGCGGAACTGTCACATACCAATTTCACTTACGATGTGGAGGCCCTGTTTGAATGTTTGCGCCTGGTCCATGAAGAGGGTAAACCGCCGGAGCGGGCGCGCATGGGCGGATTCCACTGTTTCCTGGGCGTACTGCCCTGGTACCACAGCTTCGGCATCACCGTGGCCCTGCTCTCTGCTACAGCCTCGGGCAGCCGCCTGGTTTGCATCCCTGACCCCAGGGCGGGCAATCCTCCGTTTACCGAGGTTCTCAAAGCAGTCCAGACGTATAAGCCGACCATCATGCCGGCCGTTCCTACCATTTTTGTGGCCTTTACCAACCATTCCAGGCTCAACGAATATGACCTTTCCTCCCTCATGGGCTGTTTTTCCGGGGGTGCCCCTCTGCCGCCGGAGGTCTGCCGGCAGTTTGAGGAAAAGACCGGTTCAGTAATATTTGAAGGCTATGGCCTCACCGAAACTGCTCCGGTTATTTCCGCCAACCCCACCAACCCCGAGACCCGGAAGATCGGATCCATTGGGTTTCCCCTCCCCGGCACCGATGTTAAAATCCTGGACCTGGTAGATCCCACTGTTGAGAAACCCCGGGGAGAGGACGGGGAGATTGCGGCCTGCGGTCCTCAGGTCATGAAGGGGTATTGGAAGCGGCCCGATGCCAATGACGAGGTCTTTGTTTCTCTGGAAGGAAAGCGGTATTTTCTCACCGGTGATATCGGCCACATCGACGAAGATGGCTATATCCTGATCACCGATCGAAAAAAAGATATGATTATCGTGGGTGGATTCAACGTTTACCCCAGGGATGTGGAGGACATTCTCTACACCCATCCCAAGGTGGAACTGTGTGCCGTCATTGGTGTTCCCCACCCCAAGAGCGGGGAATCGGTAAAAGCCTTTATCAAATTAAAAGAGGGCCAGACCGCGACAGAAGAGGAGATCATGGACTTCTGCAAGGAGAATATGGCCGGATACAAACGGCCCAGACAGATCAAATTCAAGGATATAATACCGGTATCCAATATTGGAAAGGTATTGCGCCGTGTGCTCCGGGAGGAGGAATCCTGATCGGTTCACGCCTTTAAAAGACACGGTTCTGCTTGACGTCGATGGATTCTCAAGGATTTGGGGGGTGATTTGATACGGCACCGGACGGTTGTCTTGCAGCCGTTCGGCAGCAGTGATTTTAAGGGAATATCACCTACCTGAGCCCCTCCATAGAGAAGGTATTGGGTTTTACTGTTGCGGAGCGTATGGAGCAGTCCCCCAGGAACAGATGCCGCCGGAGACACTTCAGTTGGCAGCAGAAAGATTGGCTGATGGATGAGCACCGGTTTGATGCAGTCCTTCCCAAACCCTATTCATTGAAACTGCTTTTTGAGATTATGGAGAATATGATATCGCCCAAAGGGGTTTGAATCCACCTTCTTAACGCAGGCTATTGCAGAAATCAAACAAGAATTTGACACCCGGACGTTTTTAAAACCGCTGCTGAAAATGGCCCCCACCATCAGCGGGGCGGCAGTATGCGGGCCTGAAGCCAGTCCACGGTGTCCGGCCAGAGGTTTTTTCCGGCCGACTCCCTGAAGAAACCGAAATGGCCCATGCCCTTGGGATGAAGATCTTTTCCATGAAGATACCGGGCCTGGATGTCCGCGCTTTTCAGGGCGGATTGCAGCCGCTGGATGGATTTTTGCGGGGCATAGGTGTCATCATCAAATCCCACTGTCAGGATGGGAATTGCCAGTGTTTCAAACAGCCGGGTGTCCAGACCGAATTTTTCAGCGGTCACGTAGTCAGGATCCCTGGCCCATTCTGCCCAGGTGGTGACCAGACCGGCAGGCAGGTCTTCTTTGGATAATCCCAGAAACCGGGAAGGGAATTTCTTCCTTCCGGCCCCCAGCACAGGGACCAGAATATGTAAGAAAAAAAACACCAGCAGGTTCCGCGGAAACGGCCACCGCCGCCACCAGGGAAAGGATGCCCCCACCAGGACAGCGCCCTTGAGATTGACTGCGTTCCGGGCCAGGCAGAACAATTGTCCGCCCACACTGTGTCCCATCAGAAAAATATGCTGAACCCCGGGCAGGGACTCAGCATAGCGGATGACGGCGTCGATATCCTGTCTTCCCCAGTCCGCCAGCAAGAGCGGTTTTGAAAAAGCCCCCGGTTTTGAGCCGCCCGAGCCCCTGTAATCAAAGGTAACGGCGGTGAAGTGCCTTTCACACAGATATTGTGCAAAGGTATGATAAAACCGCCTTTCCACACCCAGGGCGCTGCAGATGATCACCACGCCTTTGGGCTTATCAGCGGCCGGTTCAAAAACAGTGCTGTCAAGCAGGTACCCGTCCATGCAGTGTATTTTTATAGTTTTGCCTGTCATCTTAAAATTTCCGGTCAACCTGGCGTTTCACCAGGGAATATATATGAATTGTGTCAAACAGCTGAATCGCCTGCTCTTCTTTTATGTCTCCTTGTAACTGCCGGAGTTTTGCAAGAATTCTGGCCGGGGCCGTCTCATCGGCCGGGTCCTGGCCAAAAGGATACTGACAAAGCTCTGAAAGATCTTCAAATTCAGCAGGGACCGCAAACACCTTGTGGCGGATCAGGTCAAACCGGCTGTGGCGGATGGCCCGGGCAGCAGATGTCAGGGCATCGGTTTCATCATCGAACAGATGGAAGAACTGCTGGAATTCACCGTCTGCGGACGGTTCCAGAATGATCACCCGGCCGGCTGGGTGCAACACCCGGTGGGCTTCCAGCAAGGCCTGCCGGCTGTTCTGGTGATGCAGGGAGAGGATGAAGATCACCAGGTCAAAGGACGCGTCTGCACAGGGAAGGTTCTCCCCTGTGCCCATCAGAAAATCTGCGCTGCCTGAAAGCTGGCGGGCGGAAGCAATGGCCTCTTTGTCCGGATCCATGGCAATATAGCGCCGGGTTTTGACGGCCAGTCTGACTGACAGGCTGCCGTCCCCGCACCCGATCTCCAGAACGTTTTTGTCTTCAAGGGCGGCCAGCTTCTGAATCATGGCCATCTGCAGATTGTCTTTATCATATATCATGGACGGGTTCCTCTGTCAGATCAGGCACAGGATCAGGCAAACCATACAAACACCGGCACTGCAGTGCCCGGAAAAAAAGCAGCGGCAGAAAAAAACCATGGTTTTCCTGCCGCTGGGGGAGGGTGACGCAAAAAAAAAGGAAACCTTCTGACCCTTAGCGGTTTTTCCATTCAGGTCTGCGTTTTTCCTCGAAACTGGCAATGCCTTCCAGGGTGTCTTCGGTTTTCATCAGGGTTTTGAGAAAATAGTTGGACACCAGGTCAATGCCCTGGAAAAAGCTGGTGCCGATGTGGCGCTTCACCGCCCGTTTGTTGAGCCGGATGATCAAGGGAGATGCCATGCAGATATCTTTGACATACGTTTCCACAGCGTCGGTGAATTCATCTTCATCTGCCACCTGGCTGACAAAGCCCAGTTTGCGGGCTTCCTTGGCCTTGTAGGTTTTGCCGGTGGTGACGATCTCGATGGCTTTGGCAGGACCCACCAGTTCGGGCAGGCGCAGGGCTGCATAGGGCGGGAAAAACCCCAGTTTGATTTCCGGCTGTCCGAATTTGGCTTTTTTGCTGGCAATGATGATATCACAGGCAATGGCCAGTTCCATGCCACCGCCCAGGCAGGCACCTTTGACCGCAGCGATCACCGGTATATCAATGGTGTTGATGATCTCAAAGATCCGGTTGAACACGGCCACCATTTCATCCACCTGGTCGGGTTTGTGGTCCCCGACTTCCACACCGGCGCAGAAGCTGGGGCCTTCCCCGGATATCACCAGGCATTTGAGGGTCTCATCTGCGGCAACGGCTTCCAGTTCCGCGTTCAGATCCTGCATCATGGGGATATTGAGGACATTGTGTTTGGGCCGGTTCAGGGTGATCCGGGCCACCTGGTCGTCTTTCTGGACAATTAAAAACTCAGATCCTGACATGGGTGCCTCCTGTAATTGTATTCGGTCCGTTGATACGGCCTGCACTGTCTGGGCTGTTGCAAAAAAGTGCAGGTACCTGTGGTGCTGCCGTGCCGGACCGGGTCAAAAAATCATATCATACCCCGGACCGGCACGGCATGTCCATACCCTGCTCTGAAGATTATCCCCGAATGATTCTGGGGGTGATCAGATGGTGCTGGGGACAGATGGATTTGGGGTTCTGGTAGGCGGAACCGGCAAAAGCCTTGAGATAATTTCTGAGTTCCTTCATCTTGACCACCTCATCCACCATGCCGTGTTTGGCGCAGTAGGCCGGCCTGGAATTGTCATGGTATTCTTTGGCCAGGGTGTTCATCTTCTCGATGACCGGCTCCAGGGGAC
>DATFKQ010000146.1:0-57553 GCA_035268565.1 Desulfotignum sp.
GGTCGGGGCATGGGGGGCGGCGGGGGCCAGGGTATGGGCGGCGGCAGAGGCCTTGGCGGCGGCTGCAGAAGAAACCGCTGACATCATAGTCCGGCAGCGCTTATTTGGGCAACAGCCTGGCGCAGGTGGTCACAGGAAAGCAGGTGGGTTTTAATTCCAGCGTTTGCCAGCACATAGCCCGGGCCTTTGTGGGAAATATCCTCTTTCATTCCCACATGGTCAACACCAAAATCCACCAGCCATTCCGCCACCCGGATACCTTTTGCGGTCCGGGTTTCCGTATGGGGATTTTTCACAATTTCCTGTCTGGTGATTGTCTGATCCCTGCGCTGGACATGTACCATGCCAAAATAGGGGGCTTCGCCAAAATGCCCGCTGATCCTGCCGTTTTCATCTGCAAGCGGCAGGGCTATCCTGACATTCTCCCGCTGCTGGGGCTCATATAAAATGGTTATTTTTTCGATGCGGGGTATCTGTTCCCGGATCTTTTTTTCAAGGTGCTCACTGACCTGGTGGGCTTTTTCCAGGTGCCGGGTTTTTACGGTAACACCTGCATGGATAAACTGAAACCGACCGGCATTTCTTCCGGTTAAAGACGTTATCTGGTCCACCAGGGGCTCTTTTTTTATGATCTTCTGTATCTGGTCCAGGGTTGCAAAATCAATGGATGCATCCAGCAGCACCCGCATGCCGTCGGACAAAAGCTCCCACCCGGCACGGGCTATAAAAACCAGGATCAGGCAGGCCCCCATCTGGTCAATGGTGATCCCCCACAGGGTCCAGTCAACACCCAGATACCCCAGCATGGCAGCAACTAAAACCACCAGGGAGGAAAGCACATCCACCTGACGGTGCCGGCCTTCGGCAACCAATGTGGGGGATTTTGTTTTGCGGCCGATGACAATGGCATACCGTCCAAAAGCAAATGTCAGTATTGTGGCAAAGGCCAGCAGGCCCACAAAAGGCAGAGAAATTGCAGGTGTCTTTTGGGAGGAAGAAAAAATACTTACCACAATCTCATACCCGGCAATGAAAATAAAGATGGCAATGAGCACTGAAGCGACATTTTCAAGTTTATACAGACCCAGGGGAAATGAGCGGGTCTTTTTGGTGGACAGCTTTACCCCCCCATAGACCACAAGGGATGCCACCGCATCGGTGGCAGAATCAATGGCACTGGCGGTAATGGCAAGGCTGCCTGAAAAAAAGGCAAGTGCGGCTTTCATGCCCGCCAGAAACAGATTCAAAGCAAAGGCATACCCGGCAACCCGGTATATCTGCAGGGTTTCATCACCTGTATTGTCGTATTTCTGGTTCATACCCCCCCTTTTAACATGCTGCCAGGTGCATGATCCGAATGGTTTACACCGAAATCAGAACCAGGGCGGCAAAAGCTGCCCCGACGCCCACCCATTGCTGAAACCTGAGTTTTTCTTTGAGAAACAGCCAGGCCAGCAGGACGGTTGCCGCCGGATAAAGTGAGGCCAAAACAGCGGAAACATCCAGCCGCCCCAGGTGGGAGGCAATGGAAAACAACAGATTGCCCAGGGCATCCAGCACACCGGTGATTGCAATGAAAAGCCACTGCCCTGTGAGGGGAGCAGCTGATCTGCCCATAAGCACAATCACACCAAACAGCAAAGATACAGATGCCAGTCTTGCCCCCACCAGGGGCCAGAAAACGGCCAGGTCATTTGCCCGGTCAATAAAAATAAAAAACAGGCCGAATCCCAGGCCTGCGGCAAAGGAAAGCAGCAGTTCCCTGATGGACATGCGGAATCCGGCCTCTCCGGATGACAACAGCCACACCGCAACCATGAAAACCACAAACCCGGAAAACCGGACCAGTGACGGAAGCCCCTCATAAAATGCACTGTACCCGATGGGAACCAGGGCGGTGAGCACTGCCGACAAAGGGGCCACAATTCCCATGCGGCCGGTTGACAGCCCCCTGTACAGGGCGATCAATCCAATGTTGCCGAAAATGCCGGCAAACGCCCCATACATCAGATGGCTTGCCGGCGGCATTTTTTCAGAAAATCCCAGGGCCAGCCCCAGAAGCAGGACCCCACCCAAAAACTGGGAGAACAGCACCACCCGCAGCAGATTGCCTTTTCTGGCGGCCATTCCCCCGCTGAAATCCCCTGCGCCCCATGCCACGGCACTGCCGATGCCGCAGGAAATTGCCAAAGTTTCAGTGGTAATCATTAGAGAGGGGATACTTTAATTTAAAACACATTTTCATCCAGGATTAACGATATCAGGGATATCATCCCCACAAGCTCCCCTTTTTCCTCCACCGGTGCCCTGCGGATGCCGGCCCGGTAGATAAGCCGCACCGCATAACGGATATCCATGTCCGCCGGTACGGTAATCACCGGTTTGGTCATCACTTCATACACATTCACCTCATCCAGGGACCTGCCCGGCAGTATCGCACTTTTGATAATATCCTGGGATACCAGTATGCCCCAGGCATCGTCTGCATGCCGTTTGTTCACCAGAAGAGAGAATACGTTGTTTTCCTTCATTTTTTTGACTGCTTCGCGGGTGGTAGCCATTCCGTCAATGGAGATGATACCCTTGTACATAACATCTTTGACCCGAATGATTTTTGGTTTATCCGGTTCCATACATTGCCTTCCTTTAGATAAAAATAATGTGACCAGGTAATTACAGGTAACTGTCCCGGGCCTTCTGCTTGAATTTTTCTATCTGGCTTTCCAGGCCCACCACATGCTCCACCGGCAGCATGAACGCGATGCCGGTACCGGGCTTGCCGAATTCTCCAGCTGTTTTTATGACGGTCAACAGTTTTTCAGCCACATGTTCTTCTGCCAGCAGCATGATGATATCGGTCTGGGCTTCCAGGGTCAGGCCAAAAAATGTTTTTGCCTCTTTGATGCCGGTCCCTCTGGCTGGAATGATGGTGGCGCCTGTGGCACCCTCTTTTTTGACGGCATCAACAATCTTGTCGGTAATCTCTGCTTTTACAGAGGATAAAATAAGTTTAAACCGCATAGGTTTTCTCCGCTGTTCTGGTTTTACGATGGGTCATCCATACGGCCAGCCGGGCATATCCCAGCACCGATATAATGGGGAACAGGCTGGCAAAGGCAATGAGTCCGAATCCGTCCAGGGCGGGGTTGCGGCCCGGCACAGTGGAGGCCAGGCCAAGACCCAGGGCCGCCACCAGGGGAACGGTAACGGTGGAGGTGGTGACCCCGCCGGAATCATAGGCCAGTGCAATGATGTTTTTCGGGGATACGAGGGTCAGCAAAATAACCATGACATACCCCACAAGAATGTACAGAAAAAGGGGGGTGCCGGTGACAATGCGGAAGGTGCCGAGGCTGATACCAGCGGCTACGCCTATGGCCACGGTAATCCGCAATCCCCACTGGCTGATGGTACCCATGGATACCTCACTGGCTTTGTAGGCCACGGCAATGAGGGAGGGTTCGGCAATGGTGGTGGCAAATCCGATCATGGCGGCAAACAGATACACCCATCCATAGGCGGTCCAGTCTGCCAGGGCCGGCTGATCCGGGGTGCCGTAGATAAACATCGAATCCGACAGCTGGGCTGCCATGATTTTTCCCAGGGGAAACAACGCTTTTTCCAGGCCGGCCAGAAACAGGGCCAGCCCGATCACCACATACACGCCGCCAACCAGCACACGGCCCAGATGGGGAATAGGCTGGCGCAGTACCAGCAGCTGGAATCCCCCGATCAAAAGGATGATCGGCAGCACATCCCTGCCCGTAGCAACCAGTATTTTCACAAAATCCATCAAAAATTCCAAGGGCGGTCCCTTTCTTTTATCAGTTGAAAATAAGCAGCCCGTATCCCATGACAAAAATCATGGGCAGCAGCGAGGCAAAGGCGATGAGACCAAACCCGTCCAGCAGCGGGCTTCTGCCCTGGATGGAAGATGCCAGTCCCACCCCCAGGGCCGCCACCAGGGGTACGGTAATGGTGGAAGTGGTCACCCCGCCGGCATCATAGGCAATGCCGATGATCTCTTCCGGGGCAATGATGGTCATGAGCATCACCACCACATATCCACCGATGATCAGAAAATGAATAGGCCAGCCCTTGAGGATGCGGATAACACCCACCAGAATGGCCAGGCCCACGGAAACCGCCACACTGATACGCAGCCCCAGGGCATAGGTGGTCAAAGATTTTTTATCAGGATCGATCAACCCCCCTTTGCCTGCGATATCAGCGGCTTCGGCTGCCACTGCTATCAGGGCGGGTTCAGCAATGGTGGTGGAAAACCCCAATGCAAAGGCAAACAACAGGAGCCAGAACAGGCTGCCTTTTCTGGCCAGAGCATAGGCCATGGCTTCGCCGATGGGAAACAGTCCCATTTCAAGTCCCTGAACAAACAGAACCAGCCCGGCCACCACAAGCAGGGCCCCGAAAATTACCTCACCCAGCTGGGGCAGCGGTTGTCTGATAACAACCAGCTGAAAAAAAGTGATCACCAGAATTATGGGAAGCAGATCCATCAGAGCGGTTTTTATTTTTTGAAAAATAATGGGTAAAATTTTCATAACATCATGCTGGTGCCCGTTGTCGGTAATACCGCTGTTGTCATTTATCCTCTTGGACAGCCGGCCGGAATAATCGGCATCTGCGTCCCACAGGACCTGATGGACTTTTTGCATCCTAAAGTCGGGCCTTTTTTTTGTCAAGGCATTATCTTTATTTCTGAAACACAGTCATGAACGGTGGCCCATCTTTCAGGTGAAAAATCGTTGGCCCGGAAGGTACGGTATGTTATACAACTGGATAAAAATTGCAGTGCCGGCAGAAAACAAGGAAAAGGAAAGAATATCTATGCTCAAAACCATGGCAGCCCAGCTGACCATAATTTTTAAAATGGGCAGCAAGAAAAGCAATGGCTGGATTCTTATCAAATTCGCATTGATACTGGCGTTTCTGTTTGCCTTGTTCTCGGTGCTGTTTCATGTACTGATGCTGTATGAAGGCCGTGAATACAGCTGGATAACCGGGTTTTACTGGACCCTGACCACCATGTCCACTCTGGGTTTCGGGGATATTACCTTTCACAGTGATATAGGCCGGCTTTTTTCCATAGTGGTATTGTTCAGCGGTATTGTTTTTCTGCTGGTGATGCTGCCCTTTACCTTTATCCAGTTTTTTTATGCCCCGTGGCTGGAAGAACAGAACAAGGCACGGGCACCAAGATCTGTCCCCGACACCATGTCCGGGCATGTGATTCTCACCTATTTTGATGCTGTGGCTGTCACGCTCATTGAAAAGCTCAATCAATACAGATTTGCCTACGTGATTCTCACCTCCGGGCTGCAGGACGCGCTGGATTTATATGATCAGGGTTACCGCGTGGTGGTGGGTGAACTGGACGACCCGGAAACCTACCGCCGGCTGCGTATTGACCAGGCCTCACTGGTGGTGGTGTTAAATGATGACATTGCCAGCACCAACATCATTTACACCATCCGGGAAATCAATGATAAAGTGAAAACTGTCTCCAATGCCGACCTGGAAGACTCTCTGGACATTCTCAAACTGGCCGGCAGCACCCATGTTTTCCAGTTTACCCAGATGCTGGGCAGAGCACTTTCCCGCCGGGTTCTGGGAATCAACATGCAGGCCAATATCATCGGGCAGTTTGATGAGCTGCTGATAGCCGAAGCCCCGGTCATGCGGACCTGGCTTCAGGGCAAAACAATGGCCGAAAGCCGGTTGCGGGAAATCTGCGGTGTGACGGCAGTAGGGGTCTGGGAACAGGGAAAATTTCATATTCCCACGCCTGAAACCCGGATCACAGAATCCACGGTACTGGTGCTGGCCGGAACCAAAGAACAGCTGGAACAGTTTGATGACTCCATTGCCCTGGCTGATAAAAACCAGACAGGGACAAGCCGGCCAGTGGTGGTGCTGGGAGGCGGCCGGGTGGGTCAGGCAGTGGCAGAGGCCCTGAGAATCCGGGGGGTTGAGTATTGCGTGGTGGAAAAAAAACCGGGTATTGCAGATAAACACCCCAACTTTATCCACGGGAGTGCTGCAGACCGCAACACCCTGATGGAAGCCGGCCTGGAAAACACGCCGTCAATCATTATAACCACCCATGACGATAATTTAAATATCTACCTGACCATTTACTGCCGCCGCCTTCGGCCGGGTGTGCAGATCATCAGCCGGGCAAGCCTGGACAGAAACATCAACACCCTGCACCGGGCCGGGGCCAATCTGGTGATGTCCTTCAGTTCCCTGCTCACCACCACCATCATGAACCTGATCCAGCCCCAGAAGATGCTCATGCTTTCCGAAGGCCTCAATGTATTCCGGATGCCCCTGCATGCCAAACTGGAAAACAAATCCCTGATTGATATCCAGATCAGAGAAAAAACCGGGTGCAGTGTGGTGGCAGTCAAAAAAAAGGAAACCCTTGTCATCAATCCGGATCCGTCCATTGTCCTTGAAAAAGGGGATGAACTGGTGCTCATCGGCACTGCGGACGCAGAAAAGACATTCATTGAAAAATATCCGGCAGCATCTTAAATAACCGCCATTACCACAAACCTTTGAAAATGCTTATCATTTCCGTTTACCTTTCTCATAGGGTATCCCATGATGGTAAATCTGAGGGTCTGCTGCCGGCAGGTTTTCTCACACGCAGACACCATATGGCAGGCGGTTTTCAGTTCGGAAAAAATGCATATTTTGGTTGACAAACGCGGCCTGCTATCTTAACTGTAAAGAAATACCTGAAGACCCGGTTAATTGTATAGTTTTGATCCCATCTTAACGGAAACCAGACAAGAGGGCAGCCATGGCCGTAAAACTGATGCATTACTGGACAATCATTCCTTCAAAAAATGACGAATACGCTGACTTCATCACCAGTAAATTCATTCCCGGTATCAATGGCCTGGGCATACACACAGTAGCCGGCTGGTCCGTACTGGTGGGGTCATACAGTGAAGTGATCGTGGAAACGGTCGGCAATGATCTGGATCAGCTGGAAACAGCTTTGAAAAGTGCAGAATACCGCCGCCTGAAATCCGACCTGCTCAATTATATCAAGCATTACAAAACCAAAGTCCTGGTGCCCCTGAAAAAAGAACAGCCATATTCCATGGATTTTGGTGATAAAACGGTTAAATTCAACCAGGTGTGGGATGTCGTCACCCGGGAAAAAGATGACTTCAAAAAATACAGACAATTTGTCATTTCAGAATTTTATCCGGTACTGGAAGAGATCGGGGTCCACATTGCAGAAGAATGGGAAGTGCTCATCGGAGACGGCCCGAGAACGATCTGTGAAGGACGGGTCAAAGATGCAAAAACCTTGATCACCGGCCTTCAGAGCGTCAAATTCCGCCAGGCCAAAGAACAGCTCAAAACCCGTGTTGAAAATTATGAAAGCCGCATCCTGTCCTTTCATATTGTAAGACAGGTGGACGGATCGTCAGAACAATACCATATCCTTGACGATTGATATTCGAAGATTTGATCGGGGGTGCGGATGATGTCACACCAGCACCCCCTGGCCTGTCCTTTATATAGAATCAGTCGGCCGGGCATTTATATCCCATGGGCAGCTTCTTGAACCGGCCGCCATGGATAATGGGATCTCCCTTGTATCCCAAAGCCTTGAAATCGATGTAATCTGTTTTTTCGAGCAAATGCTCCACATCCCGTCCCATTGCTTTCATATAGGAAAAATCGGTTCCTTTGTGGGCAATGGCCTTGAAATCGATGTTCCGGTTATCCTGGTGGCACCGGTTGCAGGTCTGATCGCCTTTAAGACTCTCATGGCACTGCACACAGGACAATGCCATGTCTGCCGGCATGACCTCATGGTTCACCCGCCAGTACATCCAGGTTTCTTTCCATTTGTAGGCACCGCTGTAAGGCAGTCCCACCGCTTCCATACCAGCCTGGAACGCCTTTTCCCAATCCCGGTGTTTCCAGAAGGCGGTGGTGTCATCCTTGCCTTTGGGAAACAGATGGGGCACCAGGATATGGTCATGGTCTGCATCCACGGCCTGGATCCCTTTCATGATCTTGAAGGCGGTGATTTTCGACAATGGATCGTTGATGGATCCCACCGGCTGGGTCAGATTGATGACATCGGCGTTCAGGTCCACCTTGTCCCCCATGAGGACCCGGTCCATGTATCCGGCATACCAGGTATAATCCGGCACACCGGATTCTTCCCATTTGAATTCCCCTTTTTTCCAGTTATAGTCGGGCTGGCCGTATTTGTCTTTTTTCACCTCACGGTCCTTATCGCCGGCCTTTGACCAGTCCCACCAGGTTTTGGTGGGCTTGCATTTGGCAAACACCGGTGCATGGCAGACATTGCAGGCCAGGGTGCTGCTGTGGTCGTTGAGGTGATGATCCAGGAGCCCGCCGCTGTAGTGCGGGGTGTCTGAATGGCACTTCTCACAGGACACCACTCCTTCGGCCACGGGCACGGAGGAACTTTTGCCGGCAATTTTGTGGTTCCGGGTTTTATGGCATTCTGCGCAGGCAAAATCATATCCCCCCATGTGGATATCACAATTGCGGTCCGGGGTCAGCAGCTGTCGGGACATATCCGCATGTTTTATGGCATCCCCGCCGCCCCCGTTGAAATGGCAGGCCCCGCATGTGGCACGTGAGGAATGCCCGACATTCTGTGCCACCAGTTTCAGGTCCACATCCTTTTTGGGCATGCCTGCTCCGGGCGGATCCTTCTTATACGTCCCGGTGGTATCATGACACACCAGGCAGTCGATTCTGGTTTTATCGGTAAAATCAAATGACGTATCTTTCCATCCATATCCTGCATGACAGCTTGTGCAACGAGCCTCGTTGCTGATGGGACTGATTCAGAAATTGTTCAGGGCTGTGGTCCCTTTGCCGTGCAGAATATCCTTGCGGTGCCCGGTGGTGTAGGGAGACGGTCCCCGCCACAGCCAGTGGGCGGTTTTGAGCATGTCTTCTGCCTGGGTATCATGGCATTCCAGGCAGGCTTTGGTCACCTGGATGGGACCCGGGTTGTCCGGCAGCTTCACCAGTTCCTTATGGTCGGGCACATGCTTGCGGTGACACCCTGTGCAGTCCACCGGGCCTTTGGCCTCCTGCTGATGACATTCCATGCACTGCTGGTGAAAGGCGGCCTTAAGTCCGATGCGCTCCGGATAGTCCGGATTGAAACTGTCCTGGTGGCAGGCGGAACACCGGGTGATTTCCAGGGCATTTTCATCCCTGGGCCGGTAATGGTGGCATTTGCTGCAGTCGTTTACCAGGGCTGCATGCCGCTTATGGGCAAACCGCACTGGTTCGTAATGGTCTTCTCTCTGCTTGATGATGGGGCTGTCCAGCAGAAAATACACCTCTTTCACATCGTCCAGAGACACCCCGGCATCCATCAGGCAGATACGCCGGCTGATCTGGCAGTCATCCTGGTATTCCTTTACAAACGGCACAATCTCTTTGGCCCGCTGCCTGGCCCGCTCCTGGTCCGGAGCCTGCCAGACCCGGGCCGAACAAACGCTTGCCAGCAACGGTATAAGGCTGACGAGACAAACAATTTTTTTCATCATGATGATACCTCCTTGGATTCCTGTAATACCGGCAAATAGGTGACAACAACGCGATAAATGAACATCAGTGCCGCAATAAGTCCCAGGGTAACCAGTATTTCCGATGGGGCCGGAAAATATCCGTTTTCGCTTAACGGCGATCTGTACCCCACGATAAACACATTGATCCGGTTCATCACAACCCCTCCCACAATCAAAGCCGCTGCCGTAAACAACCCTTTTGAAGAGTGCCTGACAGTTTTGTTCAACAGCATGGCCCAGGGAAGCATCACCCCGAACAGCACCTCCACGATAAAGGCATTGGTCTGGTACGTGCCGTCCAGAAGGTATACCCAGGTTCCCCGTACCACCATATCCCCGAACTTGAGCAGCAGGTAGATCCCCAAAAGATAGATGGTGATCCGGGTCAGCGGCGCCAGGATGTGCATTTCAGAATTCAGCTTGAACGAGGCTGTGGCCAGGGTGGTTTCAAACACCACCATGGGATAACCTGCGGCAATGGCTGAGGTAAGAAACAGCAGCGGCAGGATGGGCGTGTACCACAAGGGGTGCAGTTTGGTGGGCGCCACCAGCATGAGGGACCCTAAACTGGACTGGTGCATGCAGGACAAGACCACTCCCAGGATGATAAAAATCCACATCACCTTGCCCAGAACTCTGTCCGCCACCTGTAAAGTTTTATCCACCGGATTGTTCAGTTTCGACAGGATCCCCGGCAGGTTGATCCGGCCCTTGAACTGTTCCGCCACAATGGGCACAAATTCAATGTACAGGACCGTGAGATAAATCATCACACACATGGCCACCTCAAACAGCACGGAATTGAAATTCCAGTAAAACATGGGCTTCCAGATGGCCCAGGAACGGCCGATATCCACCAGCAGTCCGATGACCACAAAGGTATATCCCAGCACCGCCGTCAACAGGGCCGGCCGGGTGACCGGTTCATAATAATGCCGCCCGAAGATATGGGCCAGGGCCGCGGTGGTGAACCCGCCGGCAGCCAGGGCCACGCCCGTGGCCACATCAATGCCCACCCAGATGCCCCAGGGCCTGGCATTGGTCAGATTGGTGACATAGCCGATACCACCGGTGAACCGGGCGATAACGGCCAGGGCCCCGGCAAACATGAATACCAGCATCACCAGGACCCCGGGGGTCCACAAAGGCCGGTTCATTGGACCTGTTTTATGTCCCATCAGGCACCTCCTTTATCTGCGTTGTTTTGCTTGCTGTCATTCCCCCGATTGAACCGGGCCATAAATGCGCCGAGCAGTCCGAACAGCAGTACCGGTGACCACAGATAGCTGAACAGCGAATGCTGGATGGTTTCCGACAGTTTCGGGGACGGGGTGTCCGGAAGCTGCGGCAGGTTCACCGCCTCAAAAGGCACGGATGAAAGATACATCCAGGAGGTCCCCCCCACCTCTTTTTCCCCGTAAATATGCTGGATATACCTGCCCGGATTTTCCAAAAGCCGTTTGCCGGCCACCTCCAGAAGGGTCTGCCGTTTGCCGAATGTCAGCGCTTCAGTGGGACAGATGCCGGCACATCCGGGCAGTCCGCCTTCTTTGGAAATCCGTTCCTGGCAGAAGGTGCATTTCATCACCCGGGGGGTGATGGGATCATCATACTCGTACGCCGGAATTTCAAAGGGACAGGCCACCATGCAGTACCGGCATCCAATGCATTTGGACACATCATAATGCACTGCGCCGGTATCGTCCTTGGTCAGGGCACCCACAATACAGGCAGACACACAGGCCGGGTCCTGGCAGTGCATGCACTGGACCTTGGCATAGGTGGGTATCGGCTTGTCAAAGGCATCCACCTTACCGGTATAATACCGGTTGATAACAGTATATGTTTTATCATCCGGACGCCGGTCCTTTTCAAAAATGGTACACTGGCAGTTGACCCGTTCCGGCTCCGGCAGATCATTGACCGTTGCGCAGGCTTCTTCACACTTGCGGCACCCCACGCACCGGGTCAGGTCCACCAGGCACCCGAACGGATCCGGAGGCGCCTTGGACTGCCATGCATGGGCGGAAGGGGTCCGGACAGCGGCAGATGCCCCGGCAGCACCCATGAACCTGAAAAAATGCCTTCTGGTGATGTGCATGTTTCCTCCTCGGATTCTTTTATTTTAGCAGTGTTTGCCTTTACCATTTATTTTCATCATAATGCCTTGGCCCTTTTTTGATACCGATGCAGATACCGTTCCGGGTCTGCCGCTGGTACAGTATTTCATCATTGGATTTGAGAATGATCATGGTCAGATGTTTCACAACGTCCGCATCGGCCAGTACCGCCTCCAGAACCTCTCCTGTATCCATGCCAGTAAGGCAGGCGCTGCATTTGAGCAGATCCATGGGTGATACAACCCCTTTGAGATCCAGTGTGATTTTTGCCGCCATATCAACTCCAATGCTCCCTTTTTCTGCCGGTTTTCAGGCTCGGGATTCAGGTGTTTCTACTGCAACCCCCATGCCCGGCGGTTACACAACAAAAAATCACTTTCAACCCATTGATTTTAAAAATAATATTGAAAAATTTTTCTGGTTATTGACCAGACGTATGTTAAATGATATCTAAACATATGTTAAATTTTAACACTTTTTTAACATATGTTTAAAAGCAAAACCACAGGAGCATATTGGTGAAAGAACATGACATGAACATATTCTGGAAAAAGATTGTCAACACCATCAATGACGGACTCATGTTCATCGGACCTGAAGGGCGGATCATCATGGTGAACAAAGCCTTTGAAACCCTTACCGGATATGGTGCCGACCAGGCCATCGGCATGTCCTGCACCATGCTGGGGTGTGATGCCTGTGAGCGGTTCATGCAGACCAGTGCCAATACCATCTGGTGCAAGCTGTTTGAACCGGGCCAGCAGGACATGAAAAAATGCCGGTGCCTGATCCGGCGCAAAGACGGCAGCTTTCTGCAGGTATTGAAAAACGCCTCTGTTCTGCGGGATGAAAACCAGGCGGTCATGGGGGTGGTGGAAACCCTTACCGATATATCAGAACTGGCCAAACTGGATGAGAAGGTTCATCTTTTGTCCAGACAATATGACCGACAGGATGATTTTTACGGCATTGTGGGAAGATCCCCACACATGCGCCAGGTGTTTGACATGGTCAAAAAAGCGGCGGAAAGTTCCGCCCCGGTGATCATACTGGGAGAAAGCGGCACGGGCAAGGAACTGATTGCCAATGCCATCCACCTGTGCGGCGCCCGGAAAAACGGTCCCTTTGTCCAGCTCAACTGCGCTGCCCTGAATGAAGCGGTGCTGGAAAGTGAATTGTTCGGGCATGCCAAAGGCGCGTTCACCGGTGCCTTTACCAACCGCATCGGCCGGTTCGAGGCAGCCAACCAGGGGGATATTTTTTTAGATGAAATCGGGGATATTCCCATCTCCCTGCAGACCAAGCTGCTCCGGGTGCTGGAATCAGGAAGATTTGAACGGGTGGGAGATATTGCACCCATTCAGACGAATGCCCGCATCATCACGGCCACCAACAAAAATCTGGAAGACCTGATCAGGCAGGAAAAATTCAGGCAGGATCTTTTTTTCAGGATCAATGTCATCCCCATTCTTCTGCCGCCCCTGCGGGAAAGAAAACAGGATATCCCTTTACTGACCACCACGTTTCTGCGGCGCCTCAACACAAAAACCGGCAAGGCCATAAAAGGCCTGGACAACCAGACCCTGGAGCTGTTCATGGACTATCCCTGGCCAGGGAACATCAGGGAGCTGAAAAACGCGCTGGAGTATGCCTTTGTGGTGGCGGACACCACCTTTATCGGGCAGCACCACCTGCCCAGACACCTGACTGATGCGCCACTTCCGGACAAGGCACCTGTTATACCCAAGAACAAAAAAAACTTTGCATCTGATGAAAAAACCGCCCTGATCCAGGCCCTGAAACAGACAAACGGCAACCAGACCCGGGCGGCCCGGCTGCTCAACATCACCCGGGTGACAGTATGGAACCGCATGAAGAAATACGGCATTGACCTGAAGCGGGTGCTGTCGGTTTAACCGTTTTCACCCGGTTTTTCATGACAGGGCCTGGTGGTCTTAAAATCTACTGAAATGGGCAGGTTCATGAACAAAAATGTCTCCGGCATCCATATGCCGGAACAATGGATTGAAGGGATCGGGTATGTGGACAAAAAAGACCGGTTTTTTTCTATGAAGTCTTTTATGATTTTACGGCTGCTGCAGGGGAATGTCCCATTTTTTCATGAATTTCCACACCAGGGTCCGGCTTTTACCGATACGTCGGGCCACTTCTGCCTTGTTCCACTGGCATTGTGTCAGCAGTTCCACCAACGCTTCTCTGGTCAAATTTTTTTGGGATATATCAGCTGGAGCCGGGTGTATGACGGTTCCACCGGCATGGTTGGCAGCATCCTGGAGTTCCGTGGGCAGGTCGGTTTGGTCAATGTAATCGGTTCTGCAGACCACAAAGGCATGCGCAATGGCATTTTCCAGCTCCCGGACATTCCCGTGCCACACATGGGCCATGAGGGTTTTCATGGCCCCGGGGGAAACCCCTTTGATGCGCTTGTTTTCCCGTTTGCCGGTTTTTTGGACAAAATTTTCCACCAGCAGGGGGATATCCGCTTTTCTGTCTCTGAGGGGCGGGATCTGGATGGTGAACACCTTGAGCCGGTAAAACAGATCTTCCCTGAATTGCCCCTGTCTGGTTACATCAGTCAGGTTTTTATTGGTGGCGGCAATGACCCGGATATCGATCTTTCGTTTTTTGGTATCCCCCACCCGTTCGATTTCCCGTTCCTGAAGGACCCGCAGGAGTTTCACCTGCATATACGGCGTCAATTCCCCGATTTCATCCAGAAAAATGGTACCGGTATCTGCCTGTTCAAACCGGCCCATGTGATCCTTGTGCGCGCCGGTAAACGCCCCTTTGACATGGCCGAAAAGCTCACTTTCCAGAAGGGTTTCCGACAGGGCGGAACAGTTGACGGTTACCAGGGGACGCTGGTCTTTGGAAGCATTGAAATGAATGGCTTTGGCCACCAACTCCTTGCCGGTGCCGCTCTCTCCCTGGATCAGCACGGTGGCCCGGCTGTCTGCGGCAGCCCTTACGGCATCGAACACATTCTGCATGGCCGGGCTTTTGCCGATGATATTTCCCAGGCGGTAGGCCTGGTGAAGCTGGCGCCGGGCATCATCTGCCGTCTTTTGTGCCAGGGAAAGCTCGGTAAGGTCCGTGATGGTTTCAACGATTCCCAGGATGCGGCCCTGGTCATCTTTTGCCAGACGGGCATTTTTGATCACCGGCACATCATACCCGTCTTTGTGCCGGACAAAGCACTCCTTGGCCTCTGTGCGGCCATGGACCATGACCCCGCATTTGTGGATATCAGCCGGACATTGTTTGCCATAGCACCGGCTGCACTTGAGAATGTCGCAGCGCCTGCCCACCGCCTCCAAAGCGGAAAACCCGGAAATTTTTTCCATGGCCTGGTTCCAGGAAGTGATGGTTCCCTGGTCATCCAGGGTGAACAATCCTTCTGCCATGGTGTCAATGATCTGGTTTAAAAAGTGGACATTCCAAAGTTCATGGGTTTTCACAAGTTGTTTACTCCATCGGGCTGATTGCCGGGATCAGACGGCAATAGCGGGCGTGTTTTCGGCATGAATGATAACATGGTCCATACAGCCTTCTGAATCATTGCAACCTCCGGGGTTTTGCAAGACCTGTTATTTGCATGCCTGGAACGTTAGCACCCGGAAATTTTTTTGTCAAACACGGCTTTCACACATTCGCTCAAATGCCCCCCTGAAGAACAGCAAACCAAATCGCTGCGTGGCGGCTTGCCGGTTGCGCCAATCAGCATCTGATCCGGCCGGACAGCATCTGTGACATGGAAACGGACAAAGATGCTTTCATCCGCTGCCGGATGCTGAAAACCGCACCCACAGTCATCTATAAACGAGATCGGGCCAGGTATCTTAGCCTTCCATAACGTTACCGTTATGCTATGAAACAGAAATGGGATATGGTAACGGCATCTTGCGGCCTGTATCGCTCCTGTGAGAACAGAGGCAAAACCGGTTCCCGGCCTGGTTTTGCCACGGTTTTTTCGGCATGGGTGTTTTCTGGCATGAATCCTGAATTGATTGATGTCAAATGCAGCAACAAAGACACATACACACAAAGCAAAAGGAAACCAAACATGGAAATCACCGAATTTGAACCTGCTTTAAAAGAGCAGGTGGCACTGGTGGATTTCAGTGCGACCTGGTGCGGGCCATGCAGACAGATGGCGCCGGTCATCAAAAAACTGACAGAAAAATACAGAAACAGGGCCGCTGTAGTGGAAATCGATATTGATTCTCAGCCGCAGATTGCAACCCACTATATGGTCCAGAGCATTCCCACCCTGATTTTGTTTGATAACGGCCGGGAAATAAAGCGGTTTGTAGGGGTCCAGTCCCCAGAGACTCTGGAAAAACATGTAGATGGTGTTCTGATAAAAAAATCATAGCGTATTTATTGCACCAGGAGGAAATATGGACCGATGTGTGAACCATCCGGAAAGGCGAACCAGTTATCTTTGCATGAAACACAACATCTATTTGTGCGACCAGTGCCTGGTATGCCGTGATCCCGATATTTACTGCAAATTCCGGCCGTCCTGCCCCATTCATTTTGTATCCAAAAAAGGGTTTGACGACACAGACACCCGGCAAGCCTTTGCAAAGGAAAACCGATCATGATAAACGCATTGACATATATCCAGAAAAATCTGGTGTGGACCATACCTGTTGCCATGGGGTTTGGATTATTTTTCGGATACCTGTTTGATACCGCTTCTTTGAAACAACTGATAATCCCGGTCACTTTTATCATGGTCTATCCCATGATGGTGACCTTGCATGTAAAATCTGTTTTTAAGGGCAAAGATCTCAAACTCCAAACCGTTACCCAGGTGATCAATTTTATATTTGTCCCGCTGCTTGCGTTTTTTATCGGGAAACTGATGCTGTCCGGCCATGATCCCAAATACGGCCTCTGGGCAGTGGGGCTTTTTCTGATCGGTGTGCTGCCCACGTCCGGGATGACCATTTCCTGGACCGGATTTGCAAAGGGAAGCAAAGAGGCGGCCATAAAAATGGTGGTATTCGGTCTCATTATCGGGTCCCTTGCCGCACCTGTCTACACAAAGATATTCATGGGCGCAACCATAGACGTTGACATGCTTCATATGTTCAAACAGATTGCTATTTTTGTTTTCCTGCCTCTTGTTGTCGGGCTTTTGACCCAGACCTACGGCATAAAAAAATATGGTCGCAAAGACTGGAATGAAAAAATCAAGCCAAAATTTCCGCCGTTTTCAGCCCTGGGCGTTGTGCTCATCGCATTTTTGGCCATGTCTCTCAAGGCAAGGCATATCATTGCCAATCCCGGTGATATTCTCATTATCCTGCTGCCGCTGGTGGTCTTTTACCTGATTTCCTATGTGCTGCTGACTGTTGCGGGCCGGTTTCTGTTTCCCCGGGAAGATGCCATTGCCATGGTGTTCGGCGTTGTCATGCGGGATCTTTCCATTGCCCTTGCCATTGCCATGACCGCCTTTGGCAAACAGGGCCTGACCATTGCCCTGTTGATATCACTGGCCTATATCATCCAGATTCAGTCAGCTGCCTGGTATGTGAAATTTGTCAATGTGATCTTCGGTCTGCCGAAACCGACCACAACGGCAAAAAAAAAGGCCCAGCAAGAAGAAATACGGCATTGACCTGAAGCGGGTGCTGTCAATTTAACCGTTTTCCCCGCGTTTTTATGACAGACCTGCTGCTGTCCTGTTGGGTTATGTGCGTTGTCTAATTATTCTGACTGTATCTGTGCAGACACCTCAAACCGGGGCGGGTTGAGGATATTGCGTTTCACCGTGCACAGGCCTGCGGTTTTCTCCACTGCTGATCTGTATTTTTCAGGAAATCCCGGTGGCAGGCTGATCTGGATGTGCACGGTTTCCACCAGGTGGGTCTGTTCATCTCTGTCAAACAACAAGGACATTTTCATGCCTGTGGTGTCTATGTTTCTTTCTTCACAAAAATATACCACATAAATGCCGGCACAGGTTCCCATGGCAGACAAAAACAGATCAAAGGGTTCCGGTGCACTGCCGTCACCTCCTTCATCTTTGGGCTGATCTGTTTCAATTGAGAACCCTTTGTATAGGGAAACAACCTTTTTATTGCCGGGAAATGAAATCTCCATGGTCATAAGCATATCTCCTTGGTCAGTTGTACATCAGTTGTAACTTTCAGAATCCTGTGCCAGAATATCGTTTTTTTCCGTCTTTGTAAAATCAATCTTCATTGCCGTAAAATTCACCTTCAGGCATTACTTTACCTTTTTCCCAGCTCGTGAAGGCTGTGAAGGTGCTGTCTGTACCCGCATAAATCAATACATACACGGACGGCTTCTTTTCATATGATATACTTCTGAACGGTAATCCCGGGGCAGCTCCTGGCGGTATCAAGCTGTCCCGGGATCCCGGTGGCTGTTCAGATTCTGGAGGTAAGTAAATGCCTTTACTCTATCTGATCACCGCTATACTCAAAAGCATATTTTGTGCCAGACCCTATTTATTTATGCCTGTTTTTTCCACCGGGCCAGGCGCAAAAAACAGGCTTCATGCTGCAGCAGGGATCACCAGTTTCTGACGGAACAGGTCCCTGGAACATAAAACCGTTACATTTTCACAATGGTAACGTTTTATAACGTCACTTCAATCATCCGCAACCCGTTGCAAACATGCAAACCCTTTGTCTGCAGGGCATGAAAAATGCGACTGTTTTTGCAGCAGCAAAATGCATCTGCCGGTCACCTTTTTTTATCACCCGAGGTGCAATAATGCTTGACAATAAAGCGGCCCTCCATATATGTTGCTATTAAGGTAGCAACTATACTTTTTACAACTAATTTTGTCAGGAGTGCGGGCAGTGGAAGACAGATCCAGACTCAGAGACCTTGGATTTTCCCAGTATGAGGCAGCCTGTTACATGGCCCTGGTGGGAAACCATCCGGTGAACGGATCCCAGCTGAGCAAAATATCCGGCATTGCCAGATCCCGCATTTATGATGTGCTGCGCAGTCTGACAGCCAAAGGATTTGTCATTGAAGTCAACACCGGCCTGTATGCCCCCCTGCCCGCAGATGAACTGGTGCGGCGGCTGCGGCACAATTTTGAAGCCACCATCCAGGCGTTTGAAGCAGAAATCGCAAAAGCGGGACGGAAGGATGATTTTGAGTTCATCTGGACCCTGACCGGGTATGACAATGTCATGGAAAAAGCCAGACACATGATCCAGGATGCAAAAAAAGAAATCTATGCCCGGCTGTTTCCCGAGGCAGACCAGCATCTGTGCCATGACCTGGCCAATGCGGAAAAAAGAGGGGTGGACATCCGGTACATTGCCATGGGAAACATTCCTCCCAGATTTGCGGTCCAGGTTACCCATCCGGACCATGAAAACCTGATCGCAACCATCGGGGGCCGGTCCTTTGACATCATCACCGACAAGAACGAGGCTCTGGTGGGCATTTTTGAAGTCGGCAATGAAGACGCTTCCCCCATCAACTGGACCCGGAACCAGTGGTTTGTGGTGGCCAACAGAGACAGCCTGCGCCACGATTTTTACCACTGTTTTCTGGAAAAAACGTTAGACAGGCACCAGGGCCTGACCGATGAAGAAATACAATTATACCAACTCATAAAAAAAGACAATTAAGGAGAAGGGGCCATGACCAGCATGAGAAAAATTCATTATTTTGACGGGTTTTCCAATGAAAGCGACGACACCATCTTTCATCTGGAACAGGACTTCGGTGCCCACCATTATGAGCGCATCCATGTGGTGGTGCGGCATGCCAAAGGCTGCTGGCTCACCGATGACAAAGGCAACAAATACCTGGACTGTCTCGCAGCATATTCTGCAGCCAATCCAGGCCACCATCACCCCACCATCACCAATGCTGTCATGGATGCGTTGATCGGCAATTATGCCTCTGTTTTGTCCAATGTGGTATTTACCGATCCTTTGGGTATATTTCTTTCTGAAGCGGCAAAATTCGCCCCCCAGATGGCCCCGCGATTTGGGAGTCACGGCAACAAGGTCCTGCCCAAAAACGGCGGGGTGGAATCAGTGGAAACTGCCATCAAAGCCATGCGGTATTACGGATTCAAGCAAAAAGGCATCCCGGACGGCAAACAGGAAATCATCGTGTTCAACAACAATTTTCACGGCCGCACCATTTCCGTGGTCTCTTTTTCTTCCAAGAAAAAAAATCATGAGGGGTTCGGCCCCCTGACCCCGGGATTCGTCTCTGTGGAATTCGGCAGTATTGAAGCGGTAAAAACCGCCATCACCCCCAACACCTGCGGCATGCTGGTGGAACCGTTCCAGGGAGAGGGCGGCATGCTTATTCCACCCAAAGGATTTCTGGCCGGCCTGCGGCAGCTGTGCGACGACCATGACCTGCTGCTGGTGGCCGATGAAATCCAGGTGGGCATGGGCCGGACCGGCAAGAAATTCTGCTTTGAGCATGAGAACATTGTGCCGGACGGCGTGATCCTGGGCAAGGCCCTTTCAGGCGGCCTGATCCCTCTGTCAGTTTTTATCACCAATGCCAGACTCATGGACATGATCTTTTCCAAAGGATCTGACGGTTCCACCTTCGGAGGCTATCCGCTGGCATGCGTTGCCGGCACCGCCTCTCTCAAGGTGTTTGAAGAAGAAAAACTGGCGGAACAGGCTGCAAAAAAAGGGGAGATCCTTAAAAAACGCATCCAGGAGATCGGGAACCGGTCGCCTCATGTGAAGGAGGTCCGGGGCAAAGGGCTGTTCATCGGCATCGAGGTAAAAAACGGCAATGCCATGGATTTTTGCCGCAAACTGCTGCAACTGGGTCTGGTGGTCAATGACAGCCACGGACATACCATCCGCATCTCCCCGCCCCTGGTGATAAATGAACAGGAGATGGATTTCATGGTGGACCGCCTGGAAAAGGCCCTGATCGACTGAGGCACATCCCCCTGACCGGTTCGATCTGCTGACAGATCTCATTGGATCCAAAACGCCTGTCCGTCTCCATACAGCTGTGTTTGGCAGGTGTCGGACCGGCCCGGGGTGTCTTTGGAAGAATTATCTTACAGGGTCTCTTCGCCCCACCGCCGATAGGTTCCCACGGCAGTGATGGAAAGCGGGGCATCGGACAGGCGCTGCCTGGCAATGGTTTCCAGAGAGGCAAAATCCGGAAAGGTCCAGATGGCCATTCCTCCTGGATCCGGCCCCAGAAGACCGATACGCTGCAAAACCAGGTTAAGCGTTCCTTGCGTGATCTGCTGTTCCCGTTGGCTGAAAAACCCCGCAACCTTTTGGGATGACAGTGCCTTGTCAGGCACAAAATATTCGATATACTGCAGCCCGTCTCCAATGGCCGGACCGGTCAGAAGCTCATCATAGCAGCCGGCTCCGGCAAAGGTAATGGCCCGGTGGGAGGCCCGGCCGTGACGGTCACGCAGGGCCTCGCTGCTGGCAAAATACCGCTCCCACTCGTCCAGCTTGTCCATGCCGCGGCAGCGCCAGATGGCCATATAAGCGGGATCCGGCCCCAATCTAAGGGTTCGGCCCAGCTGGGCCACCAGGTCATCATCACCATCGCTGTCTGCACCGGCCCACCAGGACTGGTTGCCCAAAAAGGTGAAAATCTCGTAGTCTACGCAAGTCTCTCTTTGAATGTATTCAATATAAATCATGGTAAAAGAATCCCAAACAACAGAAAAATTGTCAACCCCCTGAACACACAAAAAGCCGCAGTCAGCCCGCCGCGGAGAAGGGGTGCAAATTTCCCGCGAAAAATATGTATTACAGCGCTGCAATGCCTGATAATATGTCTTGACAACTTTACAAATGTTCTTTATGGTTCAGCCAAAAAACAACAGATGTGAGGATCCATGCTCAACCCCAACTCCCCGATGCCTTTGTACCACCAGCTGGCAGATATCATCTCAGACCGTATCCGGTCTGGGCAATACCTGCCCGGCCAGGCCATCCCCTCTGAAACCGCATTGGCCGGTCAATACCACATCGGCCGCCCCACCGTGCGCCAGGCCATGGACCTGCTGGTACAAAAAAAACTGATCCAGCGCAAACGCGGGGCCGGTACCTTTGTGCAGCATCCCACCCCCAGCGTGGACCTGTTTTCTCTGGCCGGTACCTCCCAGGCATTTTTGACCAAGGAGATTGCCATTGAAAAAATCTCTGTCACCCCGGTGTCCCTGGTACAGGTAAAAAACCAGCACCACAACCCTTTTAACGGATCTTCAGCATATTTTCTGTCCCGGGTGATCCACGCCCAGGGCACCCCGGTACTCAAAGAAGATATTTTTCTGGACAAAGAACTGTTCCGGGGCCTGGACCGCAAGGATGTCGGCACAAAATCCTTGTCCCGGTTGGCGGCTGATCTGTATCACCTGGTTCCGGATAACGGGACCCAGGTTTTTACCGTGGCCATACCGGATCCCGATACTGCAGAACTGCTGGGGCTTGCACCGGATACGCCCATACTCACAGTTTACCGGGAGCTGAATTTTCCCGGAGCTCCCAGAGCAGTGTATGCTGTGCTGCACTGCAGGACCGATAACTATGCCTTTTCCCAGACTATCGGGAGCCCGGCATGACCTTCCTTCTTTTTCATCATTTTTTTGCCTCAAGGAATATCACACCATGAAACACCGCGGTTATTACGGCCGTTTCGGGGGCGCATTTCTCCCTGAAATTCTGGTCCCCACCTTTGATGAACTGGCCACGGCCTTTGAAAATGCCCGGAACGACATGGCTTTCCTGGCGCAATACAGACAAATGATGGCCGAATATTCCGGCCGTCCCACGCCCTTGACCTTTGCCGCCAACCTCACCCGGCACTTCAAGGGCGCAAAAATCTTTATCAAGCGCGAGGACCTGAACCACACCGGGGCCCACAAGGCCAACAATGTCATGGGCCAGGGACTGCTGGTGAAAAAAATGGGCAAAACACGGGTGATTGCCGAAACCGGGGCCGGCCAGCACGGCGTGGCCTGCGCCACCATGGCTGCCAGGTTCGGTTTTGACTGCACCATTTATATGGGGGAAAAGGATGTGATGCGCCAGCGGCCCAACGTGTTCTGGATGGAGCAGCTCGGGGCCACGGTGGTGCCGGTGACCGACGGCACAAAAATCCTCAAGGATGCCATCAATCAGGCGTTCCGGGACTGGGTGACCAACATGGACACCACCCATTATGTCCTGGGAACCGCCTGCGGTCCCCATCCGTTTCCCGAAATGGTCACCTGGTTCCAGTCCATCATCGGCACGGAGGCCCGGCAGCAGATCCTGGAACAGGAAGGCCGCCTGCCCCATAAGGTGTATGCCTGTGTGGGCGGCGGATCCAATGCCCTGGGCCTGTTTGCCGGTTTTCTGGATGATCCGGTGGAACTGGTGGGGGTGGAGGCCGGCGGCAAAGGCATTGACACGGGATTCCACGCAGCCCGTCTGTCTTCCTCTGATGCCTGCCCGGGCATCGCCCAGGGATACAAAACTTTTTTTCTCCAGGATGGTGACGGCCAGATGAAAGAAACCCATTCCATCTCGGCAGGTCTGGATTATGTGGGGGTATCCCCCATCCTGGCCCATATGCATGAAAACAAAAAAGTCCGGTTTGAAAGCGCCACAGACACCGAAGTGGTGGATGCCCTGAAACTGACCATGAAATCCGAAGGAATCATCCCGGCCCTGGAATCGGCCCATGCTTTTGCCGGCGCTTTCCGGGAAGCGCCAACCCTGCACCGGGACCAGATTCTCATCATCAACCAGTCCGGCAGAGGCGACAAGGACATCTTCACGGTGGCCGACGCCCTGGATGACCCGGACTGGAAAAAATTCATCCAGACAAAGGCGGCACAATACCATGCTTGAATCCTATATCCGGGAGAACCTGAAAAAAAAACAACTGCTGCTCATGACCCATATCGTCATGGGATATCCTTCTTTTGACGACTGCCATGCCATGGTCCGGCAGATGGTGGCGGCAGGGGTGGACCTGATGGAGCTGCAGATTCCGTTTTCCGAACCCATGGCAGACGGACCTGTGATTCTCAAGGCCAACCAGTGCGCACTGGAACGCGGGGCCACCGTGGCAAAATGCCTGGCATTTGCCAAAGATATGGCGGCCCGGTATCCCATCCCCTTCTTGTTTATGACCTATGCCAACATCCCCTTTACATTCGGCCTGACCGCTTTTGCCAGGACAACCGCGGGCATCGGCCTGACCGGGACCATTGTTCCCGACCTGCCCATCGAGGAAAGTGCAGATTATATACAGGCCATGAATCAGTCCGGGGTGTCTCCCATTCAGATGTTTTCACCCGTGACCGGTGATGAGCGCATGGCAAAAATAGCGGCCCTCTCTTCCGGATTCATCTACTGCCTGGCCAGAAAAGGGGTGACCGGTTCAAGCACGCAGTTTTCCGACGACCTGACCGGCTATCTGACCCGTTGCCGCAGAGCGGCTTCAGTACCGATCGCTGTGGGATTCGGCATCAAGGACAAGGCGGATATGATGTATCTTCGTGGAAAGGCGGATATCGCGGTGATCGGCTCCGAGACCATCCGGGTGGCGGAACACCACGGGGTGAATGCCGTCCGGGAATTCATCCAGGGCCTGCTGCCCACTGCTTAATCCAGCATGTTAGGAATCAGGGGCCCTGCAGTGTGTGGAAATCTTCGGGAAGTTTTACGCAGCCAGGCTTGCCTGACACAGCATTTGTCACAACCTGTGAAAGTATGTATTTTCTGTCTGGACTTTTTGGGGAGATTGTGAAATGTAATATTGCGTGAATTATTACAGATACCTTGCGTATTATTAAAGTGTGATGAAATTCAGTATTGTTGCAATTAAACTTGACTTTTTTAATCTGGATTTCCATGAAAGTTTGTGAAAGAAAATTTTGAGTGGATTTTTACAAATACCTTGAGTATCATTGAAAGTTGTGAGAATCCAGTATAGGCAAGGATACTTGAATCTGACAGCATGGCTTAATTTTCTTTTTTACAAACCGCATCCGGACATTGACGAGTATGATATATGGCTGAAAAACCCACCTATGAAGAATTGGAAAGACGGGTTCAGGAACTGGAGAAAGCCGAATCTGAACATAATCTCGCAGAAGATCGCCTGAAAAAAATATTCGATAATACCCAAGATGCTATCTTTATTCATGATCTGGAGGGAAACATTCTTGATGTCAACGACAAGATGTGTCGGATGTATGGATTGACAAAACAAGAAGCGCTTCAAGTGAATATTGAAGATGTCTCCAGTTCCAAAATGTCAATGAAAGCTCTACTGAAAAGATGGCAAAAAGTTTTAAATGGTGAAAAACTATTGTTCGAATGGGAAGCCAGAAGACCAAAAGACGAAAGCGTGTTTAATGTTGAAGTTTCGATCCAGAAAATCAGCTTTCATGATAAGGATATTGTACTTGCCAATATTCGCGACATCACAGAGCGCAAAAAGGCTCAAGAAGCGCTGATCGAAAGTGAGTCTCTGTTCCGGGGAATGTTCAATGATCACAGCGCTGTGATGTTGCTCATTGATCCCCACACAGGCCAGATTATTAAGGCCAATAAAGCTGCTGTTCAATATTACGGATACCCTTTGGAAAAAATGCTTCAGATGAAAATCCAGCGATTGAACATTTCATCACGAGAACAAATTACCGAACAGATGCACTCTGCACTGAATAAACAGATCAACGTTTTCGAGTTCCGGCATTTGCTGGCAGACGGGCAGATCCGTGACGTAGAAGTCCATTCTACGCCTATAAAAATTCAACTTCAAACCCTACTTCTTTCGATTATCCACGACACCACCGAAAGTAAGCAGGCCAAGGAGGTTCTTGCACATCAACGGAAAACTTACGAACAAATTCTCGACCACTCTCTGGCCGGCTATTGGGATTGGGATATCCCCACAGGCAATGAATATCTAAGCCCCACTTTTAAGAAAATGTTTGGCTATGAAGACCATGAGATTGAAAACAGGGCGGAATCCTGGCAGAAGTTGATATTTGCTGAAGATCTGCCCGGTGTATATGAAAAGTTTAACCAACATGTTGAAAGCAAAGGAGAAATACCCTACTACAATGAAGTGCGTTATCATCATAAAAACGGTTCTACCATATGGGTTATATGCACCGGTAAAGTAATTGAGTGGGAGGATGATGGAAAAGCAAAGAGGATGATTGGGTGCCATATTGATATCACCGACCGCAAGCAGGCGGAAGAGGCACTGAAATTAAATTATGCGCTGCTTCAGATTGCCGGTGAAACAGCCATATTCGGCGGTTGGAGCGTTGATTTGGAAAAGAACATCTGCACTTGGTCGGATGCTGTGGCAGATATTCATGATGTGCCCCACGGTTATTCACCGCCTGTGCAGGAAGCCATAAACTTCTACGCTCCGAAATGGCGGGAAAAGATCACACAGTGCTTCAGTGCCTGCGCCAAAGAAGGCAATTCCTACGATGAAGAAATGGAGATCATCACGCAAAAAGGAAAACGTGTCTGGGTAAGGACAACTGGCAAGGCAGTGAAAAATGAAAAAGACAAGATCATCAAAGTGCAGGGTTCTTTTCAGGACATCACCAAGCGCAAGCAGGCGGAAGAAGAGATTGCCAGGCGTGAATTGACGTTGAATAAAATATTTGATGTGTTACCAATTGGATTGTGGTTTGCCGACAAAAACGGCAAGTTGCTCAGGGGCAATCCGGCTGGTGTGAAAATTTGGGGGGCCGAACCCACCGTACCCATGGAAGAATACGGCGTATTCAAGGCCCGCCGTCTGTCATCGGGAGAGGAGATTGCTCCGGATGACTGGGCACTGGCCCATACCATTCAAAAAGGAGTAACAGTTACAGGTGAACTTCTGGAGATTGATGCGTTTGACGGCCAGAAAAAAATCATCCTGAATTATACAGCCCCTGTGGTCAATGACAGTAATGAAATGCTTGGAGCCATCGTTGTCAACAATGACATCACCCATCACAAGCAGGCCGAAGCTGAACGTGAAAAAATACAGGTTCAGCTCCATCAGGCCCAGAAAATGGAGTCTGTGGGGAGGTTGGCCGGAGGTGTGGCACATGATTTCAACAATATGCTGGGGGTGATCCTGGGCCACACAGAACTGGCATTGTTGCGGGCTGATGAAAATCACGAGCTGCATGATGACCTCAAAGAAATTCAAAAAGCAGCCAAACGGTCGGCAGATATCACGAAGCAACTGCTGGCTTTTGCCAGAAAACAGACCATTTCCCCCAGACAACTGGATTTGAACGATACTGTGGAAAGTATGCTCAATATGCTGCGCAGGCTCATCGGAGAAGACATCGATCTGGTATGGCGGCCGTCCGCTCATCTGTGGCCGGTGAAAATGGACCCGTCCCAGATCGACCAGATTCTGGTGAATCTGTGTGTGAATGCCAGGGATGCCATCGCAGGTGTGGGGAAACTCACCATTGAAACCGGAAGAAAATCATTTGATGAGGAATACTGCAACGAGCACCCGGGCTTTATCCCCGGTGATTTTGTGCTGCTGGCAGTCAGTGATAATGGATGCGGTATGGATAAGGATACCCTGGACAATCTGTTCGAACCGTTTTTCACCACCAAGGATGTGGGCAAAGGCACCGGCCTGGGTCTTGCGACCTTATATGGCATTGTTAAACAGAACAACGGCTTCATCAATGTATACAGCGAACCCGGCCAGGGCACCACTTTCCGGATCTACCTGCCCCGGCATATTGCTGAAAAAGATTCTTTCAGGACTGTGCCTGAGAAAAAAGCAGCCGCCGGAGGGTCTGAAACCATTCTGCTGGTGGAAGATGAACCCACCATTCTCCGAATGACCCGGATGATGCTTGAATGTAAAGGATACACTGTGATATCCGCAGCAACACCTGCTGAGGCCATAGAAAAGGCAAAAAATCATGCCGGCGACATTAATTTGCTCATGACTGATGTGGTCATGCCGGAAATGAACGGCAGGGACCTGGCAGGAAAAATTACCGATCTTTACCCTCATATAGGACTGCTGTTTATGTCCGGATATACATCCAATGTCATTGCCCATCACGGGGTGCTGGATGCCGGGGTAGCATTCATCCAGAAGCCATTTTCCATGGGGGACATGACGCAAAAGGTGCGGGATGTTTTGGATACGGCCTCGGATAAAAATCAAGGTTAATAATCCCATGGCTGAAAATTTATGGCTTAAAAAAATTCATCCTACTAAAAAACCTGTTACTGTCGATTGGTACAGGAATGATTTGGACAAGTCTTTGCAATTCCAATCGTAGCTCTTGTTGAATTACTTGGATCTGAAAATGCAAAACAAAAAAAATAACACTTCAAAAACTTTCGAGGAAAAATACTCCTCTTTAAAAAAATTTAAAAAATACGGCATTTTTGTGGGAATGTTGTTGGCCGTCATATTATTTGCCATTATGTTTGGCATTTTGTATCAGACAAAAAATCAATTTAACCAAAATCTATTGGAACAATCAAAAAATCTTGCACATGACCTCAATTTGTTAAGAGAGTGGACAATAAAGCACCGCGGAATCTATGTTAACAAATCTTTGGCAAGACCAAATTTGCCTATCAAGGGGGTTAGTGAAAAAATTTCAAATCCATCTATTATGACCGATCAGAATGAAGAATATATTCTCAAGCGGTTTTCACATATCTCCAAAGAACTTTCGGATATTACCCGGAATTCCGATTCAAAGGCCTTCTATCATGCCACAAGCTTCAAACCGATAAATCCAGAGGATGCCCCGGATGCCTTTGAAAGGCATGGATTGTCGCTCCTTCAAAAAACGGGAGCAAATGAACATTATGGAGTGGATTTAGAAAATGGGAAAACCTATTTTCGATATATGCAGCCCAAAATCACCACCCCTGACTGCATGATATGCCATGCCCAATACGGATATGAGCCTGGAAAAGTCAGCAGTGCATTAAGTATTAAGATAGATATCACGAAAGATCTTAAAGAGTTAAATTTCACATCCATCACAACTATCATTTTGCTGTCTGCCATTATCGCAATGTCGTTGTCACTGCTCTACTTCACTTATAAGGCCTTTTCCAAGGATTTAATTCTTGCCGAAAAAAAGCTCAATCAGATGGCATTGTTCGATCACTTAACAGGAATATTCAACCGCGGAATCGGTTTTTCCATACTTGAAAAAGAAATCAAAAAATCCCTTAGAAGCAAAAAGCCTTTGCATATCCTTATGCTTGACATAGACAATTTTAAATCCATTAATGACATCTATGGACATGATGTCGGCGATACAGCCATTAAGGAGTTGACGTCAACCGTTACGAACACTCTCAGAAATTTTGACACGGTCTTTCGATACGGGGGCGAGGAATTTGTGGTCATTTTGTCTGAAACTGATACTGACGAGGCGCTGTCAATCGCTGAAAGGATACGAAAAAAAATCGAGAACAACCATTTTTCAATAAAGGAGAAACCAGAACAGACAATTTCCTATACGATTAGCATCGGATGTGCAAAACACAAATCATGCATTTCGGCAGATGTGTTGATATCAGAAGCGGACAAAGCGCTCTATAAAGCGAAATCAAACGGCAGAAACAGGGTCGAATCCTAAAACCATATTTACATTTTTAGATTTGATGGCGTAAAAACAAATATTGTGAAGAACTATCTGTCAGGAAAGAGCCGGAGAGTTCTGGATGAAGCCAAATCTGTAAATCAAGTATGATTATCACTAGTTGCGCTTTCAGGGCACTGAGAAATAATGGATACCATTTACATACTTGACCTTGGAACAAGCTCTTTGAAATAACCGGGCCGAAAAAAATCTTCACCCCGGCCATAAATAAAATCATCCATGCAGGTTGTCAATCCACTGCATGGCCTCAAAATCACTGATTTTTCCAAATACCGCTGAGTGGTTGAAAGATTTGAATGGCGTAACAGTACCTTTGACACAATTTCTATGGGTGTGCCTGGGCGTGACATAAATGGCTGCATGCCTGCAAATCATGAGGCCGGACATGGATACCCACACGGCCGCAGGTCTTTTTGGCAAACAACCTTGCAGCTGTATATGCCAGAAGAAAATTCTGGTATCATGCATGAACGAATTTTCATGACTGGGGCATATTTGATGAAATTTCGTGGATACCCGCTTTGCGCAGGGCGTTTATAGTACGCTCTGTTATATCTGGGTCTTTGTAGGGTAGAGTGTTTTTTGCATGCTGAAGTGAAAAATTTGGGTATAACCTGCGCAGTGTTTCTGCCCTCTTTCTGGCATCAGATTCACGGCCAGATAAATTGTACGCCACAGTCAGACCTACGTTCGCCCAAAAGTTTTGGGGATCTGACTGGAGTACTTTTTTTAATATTTTTATCGCATCTTCATAACGACCAACATGATAATAACTGATACCTAAGCGGGCAAAATAAAAAAGTGGGGGGAGGGGATTCAGGCGTATTGCTTTTTCTAATAGTGAAACAGACATCTCAAAGCGGCAGGCATAGCTCATTAAAACTCCATGATATGCTATCATATATGCACAGTTTGGACACAGTTTTATTGCCTTTTCCCCTATAGCAACGGCCTTTTCATAATCTCCCTGCATGAGATATATCCAGGAAATAATACCGTATGCTTCTGCGGTATTTTTATCCAATTTAAGAGCCTTTTGCGCAAATTCGTTTGCCGTTTCCATTGATTTTTTTGGAGATTTGCTCCATCCCGCAAAAACGTCTGCCAAATAGGATACGCCTATACAGCCATATACAGATGAGCGCTCATTTTCTGGTAGTTCAGAAGCCATTTCTTTCCATATTCTTCTGGCCTTATGCATATCCTCTCGTGTATGTTTGTTGTAATTTTCAAGTGCCTGATAAAATTTTAGTGCGAGTTTTGGATTTTTTTTAAACCGTTTACTCCACACCCGCAACTGCTCACCCTCAACAAGTTCTATTCCAAGAGAAACCACTATCTTATGCGTGATCTGATCCTGGAACTTAAAAATATCCTCGATTTCACCCTCATACCGTTCCGCCCAGATATGATGGCCTTTGGTGGCATCAATAAGCTGGGCCGTTATCCGCACTTTTTCTCCTGCTTTCCGGAAGCTGCCTTCCAGGACATACCTTACACCTAAGTCTTCTGCCACCTGCTTGATATTTACAGGTTTACCCTTGTAAACAAACGATGAGTTTCTGGCGATCACAAACAATTTTGAAATTTTGGAAAGGGCGGTGATGATTTCTTCCGCCAGGCCGTCGCAGAAATACTCCTGCTCAGGATCGTTGCTCATGTTTTCAAAGGACAGAATCGCAATGGAGGGCTTTTCTGGCAGAGAAAACTTCATGCCCTCTTCAGAAGCCGGCTTGATAGGTAGTTCTCGAAACTGAAACTGCCAGATCAAACCTGATGCAATGACAATCAAAACTGCCGTTGCCGCTGTAAACAAGCTTTTCCGCCAATTATTACGAATGGTTTTTCTGGATTTGACCGCCCGAAGTGCAGCAGCCCCGGGATAAGAAAGCACCCGATAAACCCGGATGGGCACACTAATGTTTTTGACCTGGTGTTTACCCAGATTTTCGTATTCCAAACCCAGCCTGTTCGCCACCTGATCATAAACCCTTCCGGACAGACATATGCCTTCAGGCTCCGCCAGGGATTCCACCCGGGCCGCTATATTGACACCATCCCCGTATATCCGACCATCTTCTTCAATGACATCTCCCAGGTTGACCCCGATACGGAATTGCATCCTGCGGTTTTCAGGCAGTTCCGCATTCCTTTCGGCTAGCTCCCGCTGGATTTCTACACTGCAGTTGACAGCATCCACCACACTCGTGAACTCGGCCAGGATATTGTCCCCGGGGTTATCCACAATGCGACCCCGGAATTGCTGGACCAGGTCTGAGATGGCCGTGCGGTAGAGAGTCAGGGTACGCACCGTGGCTTCATCATCATCGCCCATCAACCTGCTATAGCCCACGGCATCTGCGCTTAAAATCGCAGAAAGTTTGCGTTTGAAAGAGTCTTGATTCATGAGTTCACCAAACAACTTTAGCGGAGGGATAATCTTAAATCACATTAAGATAGGAATGTGCTTTTTGTCAAGAAAAGTATGAAAAAAGAAATCAAGTTGCCGAATGGTATGGCAGCATGAAAACCAGTTCAGCCGATGCGTGGGACCGCATGAAAAAAGGGTTCTCTGATGCATATAAAGTCCTTCAGGATGCCTGGGAAAAGTCTGAAAAGGAATTTAGTTCTAAAAAATAGAGCTGCATAACAATCGCTTCAACTCGGGCTATCCAAAGCCACGCGGCTTCACTATGTGGCTTTGGATAGCCGATTACATATAACGTCACTATTTTTTTGCTCAATGATAATTATCCCTGTATGAGATTTCTGAAGCTGAAAAATTCATGATTTCAATGCTATTCAAAACCTGATTTGTTCAGTTGGTCGAGAAGTGATTGTTGCAAACTGGTAATAACCCCAAAACAAAACCTGCTTTGAAGCTGAGGTGGAAAGCCACAATGCCTGTTGGGTTGATTGAGTTACGGGCAAAACTATGCATCAGGCTGTCTTCATCTTCCTATCCTAATGTCATAGAACAACTGGAGGAAATCAAAGTTCCGGTCCTGCTCATCTCCTCCTTGGATGATCTTTCCATTCCCGTGTCCCATACCCGGAAGCTGGAAACCCTGCCTGGCTTTTGGAAGACCGAAATATTCGACTCTGGCGGCCACGCACCCACCTTATCCATGCGGAAGCCTTCAATCAGGCTGTTCCGGATTTTCTCTCCGGTCTTTCCTGATCCCCTAAACCCCAGATGTATGATTGATGAAAAACAGTATTCGGTACCGGAGCAGGGCTGGTGAGACAGTTTTCGGACAGACGCTATGCCAGGGCGCTTTCATCTCCGCTGTCCTGCGTGAACAGGCACGATGATTTAGTAGCATCCCTGAGGCTCCAGAGGAATTCGGCATCCAACGCTTTGGGTAATGGAAATATATTCAGATCGGCTTCCGGAGCCGCGCCCATTCGCTGTCTTGCTGCTTCTCTGATCAGCTCTTCCAGTGATTTGTGCGTGTCGGAATCTTTAGGGAGTTCAAGAAACAGAAGGTTGGGGCGGAAGAATGAACCTGCCAGGGCCTGCATGCCCATGCGCACGTCATCGGGAAAAAGGTTACCCTCCATAACAGTGGAGGTGCTGAAAACGCCCTCGCTCATAAAGGCATGTTGGGTGTCGACTAAACGCTCCTGCAGTTCAGTAATTTTTTCTGACGGGGCAATGCCCAGCATCTTTATTGATCCCATTGGATAGGCAACATGCTGCACCAGGGCAAACGTTCCTCTGAGCCTGGAAGGGTCTTCCACGGGAAGCAGGATATTGGGTTTCCAGGCACGTTCGGCGCTGCCCTGAACGAGCTTCACCTGTTTGGCAGCCCATTCAGCCAGTGCGGTGAAAAGGCCACTACGCACATCTCCCGTGGGGGCAGTGAGTTTCCGTTTCAGCAGGAAAAAGTAGATTGTACCAACGACAGCGATGGCCAGCAGACTGAATATCGGGTTAATAATGAACATTGCCATTAAACAGCCTGCCAGTCCGATAAACGGTACTATTTTGGGTATGCGGAAGATGGGCCTGAAACTGATGAGTCCGAGACTCTGTTCGACGGCCACCACCAGGTTGATGGTTGCATAGGTGAGCAAAAATATCATGGCCACCAAAGGCGCAATGGCGTTGAGTTCCCGGAGCATGATCGCTGCCAGTACGATAATTGCGGTAAAGAAGGTGGCATTGCGCGGTTCGCCTGCCTCAGTACGTTTGGCAAACCACGACGAAACGGGCACGATGCTGTGACTTCCAAGGGCTTCAAGAATCCGTGGTGCTCCGACAAAAGAGGCCAGAGCAGATGAGAATGTCGCTGCCAGTAATCCGCCGAGAACAGCTGGCCCCCAGAAAGCGAGGTCTATCATGATGGTGTAATTGCTTGTCAGTTCATCAACCGTGGCTGAGCGCATCAGCCAGTAGGCAAGGGCGAGGTATATCACCAGGCTGATTCCGATTGCGCCCATCGTTCCGAGGGGGATGGACGTACGCGGATTTTTCAGATCGCCTGACATGTTGGCCCCGGCCATGATTCCGGTTGAAGCGGGAAAGAATACAGCAAAAACTATCCAGAAGGTTATACCGGCAAAATTGTTCTCTGCACTGCCGCGAAAGTCACCCCACCAGACAATGGGATTGTCCATCGGCCCCTGAAATGCAGCAATGGCTATGGAGATGAGTGAACCGAAAATATACATCACCACGCCCAAAGCCTGGGAAATATAGAGGGGTACTCCGACGGCACCGCCGACTTCAAGCCCCAACGATTGTGATATCATGGAGAAAGCGCCGCCCGGACCGACGCGAATGTTGGTAACAAAGCAAGACATTGACAATCCTGTAGCACCGGTAATGGCAAAGGACATCAGTATAATCAGAATTGCCCCGCCAAGTCCGGCGTTGCCCACCACCCATCCGGTGCGCAGGAACATTATTACCCCGAGGATGGTTAGCAATGATGGGGTGAACACACCAGCAAACGTCCCGAATTTCCTGGGTTGGGCAGCCTCATGCTCCTCGACCTGCTGCTGGACATCCTTTGGCGCTTCAATCCCCTGCGCATCAATTCGCTCAAGACTGTCAACCTTTTTGGACTCCGGCCCAGGATCTGCGGCAGTATCTGTACTGTCCGATCTATTTTTTTGACTGTTCATAATGCTCCATTACGCTTGTCAGGTGTCATAAGAGGATCGGAACTTGCTTTTAGTTAATCCAATTATAGAAATCTTCCAAAATCTGAAATTGATGCACCAGACCCGTATGTTTCATTCATTTGTTTCAGCTTCCTGGGGATGCCATCTTTCCCTGAGATCCATGAGATGCTTACTGCTGGTCAGGATAACCACCTCATCCCCCTCCTGTACCGAGGTGTCTTCATCGGCAAAGAAAAAATCATTATCCCGGTAATAATAAATTACCTTTGCTTTTTCAGGGAGATCCAGGTGTTTCAGGTGGCCGGTATCTTCGTTTTTGGCAATAAATGAGAAAAATCGGGCATCACCGCGCAGCAGGGTGGACAATTCAACCGTGTCAAGTCCCTTGACGATATTTTCAAGATATTGACTCATGGTCCGGTCGGGAACGATAGCATATTCCAGGCCGAGTTCATCACACAATGACAGCAGATCTTCGTCCTGAATGCAGGTGATCACCTTTTTGAATCCCATTGACCTGCCCAGCAGCGAGGTAATGATATTGACCTGATCGTTATCGGTGAGACAGAACAAAAAATCGCATTCCTCCGGGGCTGCCTGGGAGAGGATGGCCGGTTTTCCGGAATCTCCGTTAAGAAAACTGCAGTCAAGGCTGTCGGAAACCGCTTCTATTTTCTCCTTATTCAATTCAATCATAATGACTTCATGACTCTTTTCTATCAGCTGTTTTGCTGTTTTCACAGTGGTGGGATTTACCCCGGAAAATACAATTCTCATGCTATTTCTCCTTTCGCATCCCGATCCATGTTCCGGGATAACAGATCACCAGCCAGGCGATGATTTCCAGACGGCCCAGCAACATATCGGCACACAGGATTCCCTTGAGAAAGACAGGCAGCTCAGACGAGGTGATGCCGGCAGACATGCCTGCCGTTCCCAGGGCGGAAACCACCTCAAACAGACTATCCAGGGGGGGATAGCCCCCTAACAGAAACGGCAGCCAGGATAAAATGATAATGCAGGGGAAAAGAACCACAAGGCTCATAGCATTGAGGATCTCATCCGCTTCCAGTTTTTTTCCATTTAATGTGGCCGCAAGCACCGCCTGGGGGGGCGCTGCAGCACGCTGAATAAGGAGGTAGATGAGTCGAAAGACAATCAAGAGCCGGATAATTTTGATGCCTCCTGCCGTGGAACCGGCACAACCGCCCATAGCCATGGAAACAATGAGTATAAGCTTGGCGCCGTTTTCCATATCATTGACAGGCAGAGAAGAAAACCCAGCGGTTGAAAGGGCGGACAGACCGTTGAGGGTGCCCTGCGCAAGCGCAGTTAACGGCGCAAGTCCATCCTGATACCATAGAAAACCGGATAACAATCCGGTTATCATCATTGCCATGATGAAAAAAACCTGGATCTGTCGATCAGAAAGTGCATCGCGCCATCCTTGGTGCATGGCGCGATGATAAAGGATCAGGGGAACCGCTCCGGCCATGGAAACCGCAATGACCGCAGCGCGAGCCCCCCCGCTGCCAAGCCCCTGCAGACTGACATCATGCGGGGAAAACCCTCCCGTAGAAACGGCTGACAGCACATAAAGGATTGATGAAAACCAGTCCGTTCCGAGTAGAATAAGCAACAAAATGCCGGCCAGGGTCAACAGGGAATAGATGATCAGTGTGCTTCTGGCGATTGCCCGGGTACCGCCGATAATATCCTCATCAAAACTGTCGGCTATATCCAGACGTTTTGCTGTCAAACCCGGCTGAATGAGGATTGCCATGGAAAGAACGACAATCCCCAGCCCCCCCACCCACTGCATCCATGCCCGTGAAAAAAGAAATGTCTGTGATTTATCTGCAAGACTTGCTGCTGTACTGAGACCCGTTGTGGTAACCGCGGAGACTGTTTCAAACAACGCATCGGTAAAGCCCATCCCCGACCCCATTACCGGCCAAGTCATGACAAGTGGGGAAAAAAGAAAAATCAGTGCGGTGATCACCATGGCTTCATTGTTCTGAATTTTTGCTGACGTCCTGAGCCGTGAAGCCGCCAGACCCACTGCCATGGCACTGCCGATGACAATGCCGTAGCGGGTACTGACCAAATAGTCTTTGAAAAACAAAGAGACCGCAAAAGGCACCAGACTGAGAGCGGACAAAGCGATGCACAATTGTCCGAAATATTTAAACAGTATCGGCAGCCTGACCGCATATTGGAGTATTTTCAAAATGGTCTCTATAATTACTGTGATAACAAAATCGTTTACAAGGATTCTACTAAATCAAATCCTTAAAAAATTAGGACAGGAACTGATTTTTTTGTCAAGAAAAATATCCGTTTTCAGGGATTCAAGTTTAAATACATGGTTTATTTATCAGATATGGGCAAGATGTACGTATTCTCATTTAACGCCCTGATGGGTATATTGGGTTGAGACAATGGTGTATGTGTATGATTAAAAGCACCCCAGAATTTGAACAGGAGATAGACCGATGGGTGGGCCGAATTCAGGGATTTTTGTAAACACTAAAATGGCTACAAACAGTATCGTCTGGGGTTTGAGATTTAATTATTCAATACTCAAAGCAAGAATCTTTGACACCGCCAGATTATCCGAAAAAGTCTTTATCTGGCCATGTAATGGGAAGCCCATAATAAGAAATCATATTTAGCTTGACATCCGGATTTTCTTTCCATTCTTGATATTTCAACGCATTGTCTACGAGAAGCTCAGCATTATTCCCGATTACCGTTTCACAATAAAGACCGTGCCCTAAAGAATCACTTCCGCCTTTTTGATAAGGATTTCCTTTATTATTGCTTTTTAAAAAGACTTTCATCGAATCTTCGGTTATCTGCATAATGAGACCAGATGGGACATCTACAATTTTAGCAGTTAGGTCTATAATTTTTTGCCATTTTTTAACAACAATATCTTCAATTTTAGGCTTTTCCAAACCAGTAATATTTACATTTTTTGTGATACGTTCCTGTCTGAGAAGAACATCAGCGTATTTTTTCATTCCAAAATCCCTGCTTTATATAAAAACTCTCAGTTCTTTCATCTTTCAAAATATTTATCTCTTACCCGCTACATCTTGCATTATATCGTTATCCTATAACATCTGGTCTTCGGCATATTCAATCATCGAAGATTAGCCTGGATTTTTATCCGTAGCAGAATCCAAAACTTCCCGCACCTTTTTTGTCATATCCGCCATGGAAAACGGTTTTTGGATAAATGCCACCCCGGCATCCAGTACTCCCTGATGAACAATGACGTTCTCTGTGTACCCGGACATGAACAAAAGCGTGATATCAGGACGGAGTGCTTTCACTTTTGCTGCCAGATCTCTGCCATTCATCTCCGGCATGACCACATCACTCATGAGCAGATCAATGGAGCCGGAATGGTTTGTTGCCTTTTCCATGGCCTCCGAGGGCGAGGCTGCAGGCAGCACGGTATACCCATTTCTTTTCAGAATTATCTGGGTCATTTTGAGAATAGAGGGTTCATCCTCCACCAGCAGGATGGTTTCAGTCCCCGTTACGACCGCTTTTTTCTCAGGAACTACATTGTCAGCACCTTCTTCTTCAGCTATCCGGGGCAGATACATTTTGAAGGTGGACCCTTGGCCGGGTTCGCTGTAGACATTGATAAAACCGTTATTCTGCTTGACGATGCCAAAGACGGTGGCAAGTCCTAATCCTGTGCCTTTGCCCACTTCTTTGGTGGTGAAAAACGGTTCGAACAGATTTTCCAGGGTACACTTGTCCATGCCGCACCCGTTGTCACTAACTGCCAGCATGACAAAATCACCGGGGATAAAACCGAAGTTTTCGTTGCAATATTCCTCATCAAATGTTTTGATCCCTGTTTCTATGGTGAGTTTGCCCACGCCGGCAATGGCATCCCTGGCATTGATGCACAAATTGGCAAGGATTTGATCGATCTGGGACGGGTCCATTTTCACTGGCCACAGATCGGATGCCGGTTGCCATACCAGATCAATGTTTTCTCCGATAAGTCTTCGCAGCATATTGAGCATGCTTTCCACAGTATCGTTCAAATCCAGCTGTCTGGGGGAAATGGTCTGTTTTCTGGCAAAGGCCAGAAGCTGCTTTGTGACGTCCGCCGACCGTTTTGCAGCTTTCTGAATTTCTATCAGGTCGGAATATAGGTCGTGATTTTCATCAGCCTGCAGCAATGCCAGTTCTGTGTGTCCCAGAATGACCCCCAGCATGTTGTTGAAGTCATGGGCCACACCGCCAGCTAAGCGACCGACGGATTCCATTTTCTGTGCCTGGAGGAGCTGATTCTGGAGATTTTTACGCTCAGTGATGTCCTGGAAAGATCCGGTGATTCGAGAGACCTCTCCATTCTCATCGTATTGTGGTTGCCCCCTTGAAATGCAATGCCTTATTTCATTATCAGGCCGAATTGCTTTCAGCTCAATTTCGTATGACTTTCCTTGTTTGACGCAGATCTCTACCACATCTTTTAAGCGCTGCATGTCTCCATTATCATAAAGTTCAGATTGTTCCGCAAAGGGAGGGGCGCCCCCTGCGGGATTCCGTCCGAATATTCGAAACAACTCTTCCGACCAGTTCGTCCGATCATGTTGAACATCCCATTCCCAGCTGCCTATATTGGCCATGGCTTCGGTGAGCTTCAGCATTTCATGGTTATGGCGCAAAGCCTTCTCAGCGCGCTTACGATCAGTGATATCCTGAACAGTTGAAATCATCAAATTTTGTTCATACAAGGCAATATTTTTGGCTGATATAATACGTTTTTCACCATCCTCTCTGGTAATCTCCATTCTTTCCCAGACCATTCTTTCAGGGTCTCCGGATTCAATGTCTTGAAGAACTTGTTTCATTAATTTTTCCCGATATTCCTGGTCAGGGTAGACCTTATGGAAAAATTCAGCTATGTTTTTGAGTTGCTGCTTTGGCCAGCCATATATTTCTTCAAACTTTTTGTTCATATATGTTGCTGTGCCTTCATTGATATAATTTACAGCCAGTCCGATAGGAAGATTGTCTAAAACCGTCTGAATAAAAAAATTACGGTTTTCAAGATCTTTTTCATATTTTTTTCTCGATTTTTCGGCTTTTTTTTGCTCGGTAATGTCTTGAACTACACCTGAAACTTTAACTGGATTTCCTGCTGCATCTTTTTCCAGTTCGGCAATGGAAGCAATGGTTTTTAGTCTGTTGTCACTTTTGGTGAGGATGTCATATTCCAGATTGTATGGCTTCCCTTTCTCGATCAAATCCACCAGGGCTTGATGAACTTTCTGTCTTTCAGGAATATGTTTTTCCACTGCTTCAACGCTGAAATGATCTTTAGCGGGGTCCAGTCTAAATATTTTTTTTACTTCATCTGAACCCCAAAATGTTTCGGTTTCCAGGTTGTATTCCCAATTACCAACCTTTGCCATTGCTTGGGCTTTTTTCAGCCGGGTTTCGCTTGTCTGAAGTGCACGTTCAGCTGCTTGTTGTTTTGATATATCCCTTGCCACACCGAAAGTTCCGATAATGTCTCCATGCTGGTTCCGCTTGGGTAAGCTGGAAAAATGGCAAGTAACACCGGATTTCAATGTAAGGGTGTTTTCAAGTGATTCTCCAGCCAGTGTCCTTTGATATGCTTCTATCAGGGAAGGTTGGTCCGTTTGAATAAAAAGTGGTACGAACGGCTTACCGATCATTTCATCAAGGGAAAGTCCTGTCACCAGTTCGGCCGCCGGGTTTATCCAAAGTAAATTTCCCTGGTCGTCGGCCATATATGCGACATCAGACATGTTTTCCAGAAATGCTTTGGACTCCAAAAGGTCTTTTTCAGCCCGCTTAGTATCGGTAATGTCACGTAAGAAACAAACGCATTGTCCACCATCTTCAGGACGAAATTGAATGCTGACCTCAACATCAAATACTGCTCCATCTTTGCGGCGATGCTTGGTTTCAAATCGATCTGAACCTTTCAGAATAAGAGTTTGCATGTGTTCAGCTACGATTTCTGGAGTTTCAATAGCCTCCAAATCGGGAATGTTCATATTCAGGAGTTCGTCTTCACTGTAGCCGCTCATTCTACAATAGGCATCATTGACTTCAAGCAATCCCCCATTGATGTCCGTTAACCAATATCCATCTATTGCAGCTTTGAGAATTGAACGATACCGTTTTTCACTTTTCTGAATCTGTTTTCGATGTTCAATCTCTTTGAGATTTTTCATGCCGCTTTCGGAAATGACGGCAATCAAGCCTTTGATGAAAAAAATGTAATTTTCAAGTTGCTCCTGTGTCCAAATCGGTACCCGTTTGACCGCGGCAATATAGGCTTCTTCATCAAACCCATATTTTTTGGCCTGAGTTCTAAAAAATTCCAAATCAGGTTCTTCGAGAAAAAATTGTCCGGTGAAAAAATTACCATAATGGATTCCGTCAATAATTATTGGCGCAGCATTGTCCATTAGGCCATGTGGGCAGCGATAACTAATAGCCGGGTTTGCTTCATGGATGTGGTCATAAATATATTGATCACTTTTTATACAAAGCTGTTCCGTTTCTTTGTTTTTCCTATGGAATTTTGTGCAAACATCCTGCCAGGCAGTGGCTGTTAAAATGTTTCCGTCGTTATCAATAATTGAGGAGGGAAATGAATATATTTTATTCAACCTGTCCTGGAGTTTTTGGAAATGGTCAATATCGATGAGATCTTGTAGGCTATATTTCATGATCTATCCTGAGAAAGCATTAAATCCATAAAATTTTCTATCCAAATTTGCACATTATCTGCATTATCATTCAGAGCACCAAAAAACAACAATATTGCCAATATTGGTTTCTTTAGGACTCAATCATCCAATTTATAAAGTAAATATCCGTAATTAGGGCAATCGATAATTTCCCCAATGTATTCAGCATATTCTTTTTCAGTGGTACTTCATTTTTTCTTTTCCATTCATAAGCACACCGGTTATTGACGAAGGGCATCAAGGATCTCCAGCGAAGGCTTACCGTCCGCCGGCATACCGGCTTCTGCTTGAAAGATTCTGATTGCCGCCCTGCTCGCTTCGCCAAGAAGACCGTCAATTTCTCCGGAATAATACCCTTTTTTCTTGAGCAACTCCTGAAGGAGGAACTTTTCCTTCCCGTTCAAAGTTCCCGGCGGACGAGGCCAGGGCTGCACCAGCCCCTTGCTGCCGGCCAGCCGATCGGCGAGCAGTCCTACCGCCAGTGCGTAGGCATCAGCGTTATTGTAGCGCTTGAGGACAAAAAAATTTCTCAACACCAAAAATGCCGGTCCTTCTTTCCCTGCCGGAAGTTTAAGCACCGCCCGATCATCCGGGCGGGGGAAGGTTTTTCCCCCGGTTCGGGAAAAACCCGCCTTCTGCCAGTCGGCGAGGATTCTGGTTTCGTTCAGCCAATGCTTTCCACCGGTCGGGAGGATCACCTCGTACCCCCAAGTTTTTCCGCTCTGCCAGCCATTGCTGTGAAGAAGGTTGGCGGCAGTGGCCAGGGCATCGGGCACCGAGTTCCAGATATCGCGACGGCCGTTGCCGTCCATATCTACCGCATAGGCCAGGTAACTGGTGGGAATGAATTGGGTGTGGCCCATGGCGCCGGACCAGGAACCGTTCAGGTGCTGCCGCCCCACATCGCCGGCCTGGAGAATCTGCAACACGGCAACCAGTTGTTTTTCTGCAAATTTTTTCCGTTTTGGGTCGGCATAGGCCAGTGTAGCGAGTGCCTGCGGGACGTAATGCAGCCGCTCGGGTTTATCGAAAATTGCCCCGTAAGCAGACTCCATCGACCAAATGGCGAGCAAAACCTTGGCCTCAACCCCGAAACGGTTCTCAACGGCCGCAAGAGTCTGCGCGTAATCGCGCTCCATCTGAAGGCCGCGCTCGACACTCAACGGGGTGACCCGGGAATCGAGGTATTCCCAAATTTCTGCAGTAAATTCAGGCTGAAAACGAGCCTTCTCCAGAACCCTGACATCTGCTTGCTCGATGCCGTCAAAGGCGGTCTCCCAGGTGGCCCGGCAGATCCCTTGATTGGCCACCCGAGGATAAAAACCCTCCAGCCACTGACGAAAATCTTCCCCCCAAGAGGCCCCCGGCAGGACCAGGAACAGGATTCCCACTAGGGTGAGCACACATTTTTTCATATTGCTCCTTGTTGCAGCTGACCGTGCACCTTCTGCCGCAAGCTCACCCCAGCGGTCACAATGTCAATCGGAGCTTGCATGGTTTTTATCTCTTATGATGGCAAACAGTGACTTGCCTGATTGATAGAGCCGCCCGGCCTGGTCACTGATCCTGCCGACACCGCCAGTCCGGATGCGGCGACGATTCAGTTGAGTCTGCAGTCCCTGCTGACAGGATGTGTCGAGCAGCCGTTTAAGTTCATCGAGATGATAGGTCGGTTGGTTCTCGGCGACAGCCAGAGGAATCAGTTCGTTAAAGCCGAGCAGGTCGCGGTTGTATTCCAGGGCCGCCTTAATGGTTTTTTCCTTGGGGGTTTCCGGGTTTTCCAGATCATAAGGTGGATGCCACTCCTGCACGGGGGGAAGGCGATCAACTTGGTTCAGCACAGCGATAATGACAGGGCGTTTTTGGGAACGGTGGGCTGTTGACAGATAAAAGGCATCAAGTTGCTGTTTGAAGCCGCTGTCCAGAGACCGCGCGGGCTGATTGGCTTTAAGCACCCAGATGATCAGATCGCAGTTGGTTACTTCCTTGAGCAGATTCTTCGTGATTTTTTCATTGCCGTCCAGACCCGGCAGATCAACCAGATGGACCATCTCCATCCCGTCAATATGGCATCGATGTACAGTTGTTGCGCTGGTGGAGGGGAGCGGGTTGACTTCGGCGACCATGGCATCGACAAGGGCATTGATGATGGAAGATTTTCCTGAACCGGTCTGCCCGACAAAGCAAATCCGTAATGGCTCAAGGGGTGGTGCCATGTTCCTGCTATCCTGCCCTTGTGTCACCTGATGATACGCTTGGACCCGGAAGCGTCCGCTGTAGAGATCGATGGCGACAGAAACAGCTTCCTGCAGAAGGGCCTGTTTCAACTTGAGCTGAAACTCGGCGCTGACCTGGGTCATCATTTTACCGACCACCTGACTGCGTAATTCCGCCAGCACCGCTGTCAGCGGACTGGCCAGCCGGACAATCCGGTAGCTGTTCCACACCCATTTGGCCGCTCTGTAGCCGGACATCAGCTTTTCCTTGTTGTCATACCCATGTGCCAGCATTGATAGACGCGTATTTTCAATGAAGGGAACATGTGTTTTCAGCAGCAGACGATAGCGACGGCTGATTTCCTCAACCATCATCAACAGTTCCGGAATAGAAAAGGCAAATTCTTTACGATCCCCTTTGTCATGGTAGTTTTCAGCTGCTGCCTTGATCAGCGCCAGGGCGTGCTCCTGCAGATGCCCCCACTGGGCGTTTTCCGCCAGCTGTTCGGCAATTTTCCGGTTCAATCTGTCCCAGACCTGGTGATCGTAATCACCCCAATCGGCGGATGCTGTTACCAGCCCCTCTTCCGGCAGGGGCACTGTGCCAGGGGAGGATCGCCGCAGTGTCCAGTTTAATGCCGTGATCAGGAGAGCACAAACGGCCAGCAGCGCAACAAAATGCAGAATATAGCCATAGTCGATCAGGGCAATCAGTCCGAACATACCCAGAATAAGAATAGGCAAGACCAGGGCAACAGCAAGTAGAAGCATGGGTGCCGAAGATAGTCGCCGGGTTGTTTTAATGCTGCTCAACAGACGTTTCACGGCTATTTACCTTTCGGACTTCGTTGAACGCCTGGTGATAAAGACGTTTAAGTTCCTGCTCGGAGACAGTTTCTCCTTTACTCTTGTGATAGAGGTACTTGCACGCGGCCCGGCCGATGGCATAGGTCGAACAAAAGCTGACGACAACGGCCGCGGCACTGCCGACGGTTTGCCCATAAACCGGAATCAGTTTGGTGAGCTGACGGATGCCCAGCTTAGACAGATACCGCACGCTGAATCCGGTTCCCAGGGCCGCGACAAAGTCGGCCAGGGCTTTTTTATCCCACGAGATCCCGTATTGCCCGGCCAGATGATGCAGCATTTTTGCCTGAAACATCGGGACACTGCCCAATCCGACCACCGGGAAGGCATCTGTACCGCCGGAAGCAGCAGCGTACCAGAGGATATCGTTACGAAGAGGGGCAAAGCGGCTCTCTTCGGCACTGGCATGTTCTTCTTTGGTGCTCAGCAGGGCAATGATGGGTAAAAAATCAGCAAGCCCAGAGCGCAGGTCTTCTACCCCGACGGTTCCGTCGCCCGCGTCCCCGAAATCCACGGCAACGGATTTGACCGGTTGTTTCCAGGCAGATTCAACCAGTTGCTGATTGTGGTTAATGGCCTGGCGGCGTTGAAGCGCATCATCAAGCAGCAGGATACCCGTGTGGACCAGCAACAGATGCTTGACGGCACCGGATCTGCGAATCCGTTCAAGGGCCCTGATCACTTCGCTTTGTTCGGGTTCCTCCGTCTTCATCACGACGATGGCGGCACTGGTCGCCTGTACACAGGCGGCTATATCTTCGTCGGCATTGTAGTCGGCCTCGGCAAGACCACGCGTATCAAGAAAACGCAGCAGTGGTTTTTCTGATGGAAAGTCATAGCTCCGGGAGCTCTGGGTGCAGGGGCTGAAGCCATTGCCGATTTCAACATCCGAACGCCCTGTTATCGCTTGAATCAACGAGGATTTCCCCGCCCCGGTTTTGCCCAGCAGCCAGAGGGTGGGCAGACGGGCAGGAATAGCAGAAGGTTTTTTAAGTGCAGCTTTTTTACGGGGGCTAATAAGTCTGCGGATGCGGTTAAATATTTTTTCCATTTAAGTTACTCAACACGATATCTCATGCTGTTGCTATAGTGACAGCTCATAAACTATGGTGCCTGCATGAAAATCATCTTTCCAGCTTAAGGAGGGATAGAAACTTTCTTTTTGTTAACCAAATCATAGGAATCCCCCTTAATCCGAAATATTATCTCCACCCCGATACACTTACAATATGTTGAACTTGTATCAGAGTAACTAATTTAAGACAAGAAAAATCCAGTTGTTCCGAGTTAAGAATTTCTACTGCCATTGATGTACATGTTACCGATTTTTCCAGCTCAAGGAAAATTATCCATGCATGATTATTCCCGGTCCTGAAAAATAATGGATACATTTTTTATCCAAAAACTGCTATTTATCCAAAGTTGAAGAAAACCGTAAAATAACCATATTGGGCAAATTTGAACATTCCATATGAATCCGAAAACCCCCGTCATTAGTATGCAATACCTCATAAAGGATCTGGTACAGTCTGTGGATGTCACTGTGGCACCGGATGGTCAGCCGACCCAGGTCTGCTTTGACCGGTGGAGCAATGCCAATCCTGAGAAGCAGCACCGGCTTCAGCCCTTAGGGGGGTATCTCTCCGAATTTCAGTCATTCGCCGGATACCATTTACCCACGCACGTGGAAGCGGGAAACCATTTTGACAAGGAACACTATTTTCCGTTTTTTGTGGCGGACGTGACAGATGTGGTGTTTCCTTCATGATGGATTCCTGCTTGCAGTTCTCCGGCATGCAAGAATGGATGCCGGCAATCATACTAACAAACAAGGAAATTATTACATGCGTCAGACCGATCTGATCCCGTTCTTTACTATGACCTTTGTCATCACCTGGGGTATTCTCGGACTTTATATTTTTGCCTCTGAGACGATGGTCCCGTTATTCGGAAATCTTTCCGGCCGGCATCCGCTGTTTTACCTTGCCGTTTATGCACCGGCCATCGCAGCACTGGCTATACTCTTTTATCGGCAGGGGGTTGACGGCATAGTGCGTTTTCTTTCCCGGGTGCTGATGTGGCGGACGTCCATCTACTGGTATGTCATGTTGATCCTTATTGTGCCGCTGGTATTCTATGTTGGAGCCCTGTTCAAACAAGGCGACCTGAACACCCTGTTTCCGTTTGCATCAATTACCGCTTATCTGTGGGCACTGTTTTTCATGGCCATCAAGGGACCGATAGAGGAAATCGGCTGGCGTGGACTGGCCCTGCCTTTACTTCAACGCAAAATGGCCCCCATCTGGGCGGCACTCTTACTCGGCGTTGTCTGGGCGGTCTGGCACCTGCCTGCGTTCATGCTCAGCAGCACACCCCAAAGCGCCTGGGCTTTGACACCTTTCCTTGTGGGCACCCTGGCCCTGAGCGTCATCGTGACACCGCTTTTCAACCATTCGCGCGGCAGTATCCTGCTGCCGGCGTTTTTCCACCTGCAGTTGATCAACCCCCTGTGGCCGGATGCGCAACCCTATGATACCTGGCTGTTCGTGGCTGTTGCCGCTGTCGTGGTGTGGCTGAACCGAAAAACGATGTTTTCACGCCACAATGCAGTGACAGAGGTGCTTTTGTAATGAGAACGGCCATTTCCATATTATGCGCCGCCATGCTCGCAGCCTGTGCCCGTTATTACCGTGGTTGGAAAAATTTTTTGGATCATTATAAGGACTTGGTTGATACCTGGGTCATTTTCGATAATTCCGGAATTAGTCCGGTGGTGATAGGGGAAAAACCATTACAAAAGAAACATCTATCGGGATGATCACCGCCATGAATGAACCCCCTGCCCAAGAAATCACAGAAGATCCCCCGCCAAAAAAATTCGGGACATTCGGCGGTGTTTTTACCCCCAGCCTTTTGACCATCCTCGGGGTAATCATGTTTCTGCGATTTTCCACCGTGGTGGGATATGCGGGATTATGGTACACCCTCTTCATCCTGGCGGCAGCCAAAGCCATTTCCGTGATAACGGGACTGTCCGTTGCATCCATTGCCACCAACATGCGGGTCAAGGGAGGGGGCGCCTATTATCTGATCAGCCGCAGCCTGGGAGTGGAATCCGGGGGGGTGATCGCTGTTTTTTTCTACATTGCCCAGGCCGTGGCCGTCACCCTGTATGTGGTGGGGTTCACTGAAGCGGTTTTTTCCGCTTTCCCTGATATTGATATGTCCTTCCGGACCGTTGCCACCATGGTGCATATCATTGTTTTTGTGTGTGTCTATATAGGGGCAGGATGGACCATCCGTCTCCAGTACGGTATTCTGGCCATTCTGGCGCTTTCTGTTCTGTCTTTTTTCATCGGCGCGGGCATGGGGTTTTCTCCGCAAATCCTGGCAGCCAACCTGTCTGCAGAATGGTCCCCCTCTTATTCTTTTTTTGCGGTGTTCGCCCTGTTTTTTCCCGCTGTTACCGGCATCATGGCCGGGGTCAACATGTCCGGGGATCTGGAAAATCCGGGCCGGGCCATCCCCAAAGGCACTTTTGCCGCCATCGGGGTTTCCACACTGATATATGCGGGTATCGCTCTCATGATGGCCGGCAGTGTCCCCCGGGATACATTGCTGGGGGACGGATTTGTGATGAAAGACCGATCTGTGTTACCGATGCTCATCTATGCCGGGGTGTTCTGTGCTACTATTTCCTCGGCCCTGGGCAGCATGATGGGCGCTCCCCGTATTCTCCAGGCCTTTGCCCGGGACAATATCTTTGTCCGGCTGCGCTGGTTCGGCCGGGGCAGCGGGAAGCTGGGAGAACCCCGCCGGGCAACGGTGCTGACCTTCATCATTGCCCAGGCCGGAGTGCTTGCCGGGGATCTGGACACCATCGCGCCGGTGATCACCATGTTCTTTCTGATGACCTATGCAGCAGTGAACCTGGCCTGTTTTTACGAAGGCCGGTCCAGCAATCCCAGTTTCCGGCCCACTTTCCGGTTCAACCACTGGTCTGTGGCCCTTGCCGGTGCCGCAGGATGCCTGGGGATCATGTTTCTGATCAATGCGGTCTGGGCTTCAGTGGCCCTGTTGCTTGCCGGCGCCCTGTATTTTTTCATTGCCCGGTCGGAAATCCAGGTGAAATGGGGAGATCTGGACGGAGGCCTTGCGTTTCAGGTTGCCCGCAATGCCCTGCTGCGACTGGAGCGGGAACGGTACCATCCCAAAAACTGGCGGCCCTCCATTCTCACCCTCGGCGGCGGAACTGCCAACCGCCTGCAGCTGGCAGAATACGCCTGCTGGTTTACCATTGACAGCGGCATTGTCTCCATCGGCCAGGTAATCCGTGGCGACCTGGACGATTTTCTGGAACGGCGCAGGGAAGCGGAAAAAGTCCTCCGCCGCTTCCTTGTCAAAGAAAAACTGCCGGCCTTTCCCGTGGTCGTTGTGGAAAAGGATCTTCATGCTGCCATCAAGGCTCTGCTGCAGTGCCACGGTATCGGTGGCATGCGGCCCAACACGGTGCTGCTGGGATGGAGCCGGAATCCTGAAAAATCCGACATCTTCTGGGAAACCGTTGCTACTGTCAAGGAGATGCAGCGCAATCTCATTATTGTGGCGCCAAAACAGGACAGTGACACCAGTGTTATTCCCAAAGGCAGCATCAACATCTGGTGGGATTCCTCAAAAAATGCCCAGCTGATGCTGCTGCTGGCCTTTATGCTCAAAAAGAACCGGGAGTGGCGGGACCATCCCATCCGGATTATCCGCCCGGTGGTGCGTAAAGCAGATATTGAAAACATTGAAAAAGAGATGCAGGAACTGCTCGCCCTTGCCCGTATTGAGGCGGAACTGTTCATTGTCCCCACCGAAACCCCGCTCCATGCGGTTCGTCAGCGTATGCAGCCCTCTGCCCTGCTTTTAAGGGGATTTGAACCCATTGATGATGAAACAGAAGACGAGACAGGACAAGACCTTGTTTCCGATCTTGAACGCACCCTGGAGCTGCCCGGGGATATCATCTTTGTATACAACGCCGGGGAGGTTTCCATCGAAGCGTGAGAGGAACCGGCCTCAGCGCCTGGCGATAATCCAGACGGCATGCACGATGCCGGGGATATACCCCAGGAGTGTCAAGAGAATATTCAGCCAGAAGGCCCCTGCAAATCCCACCTGAAGAAAAACGCCCAGCGGCGGCAGAAGAATCGCAATCAAAATCCGGACCAGATCCATATTTTTGCTCCTTAATATTTTGTTCTTTTTGGATTTCCAGAAGAACACCTGTTCTAAAAGTCAGTTTCTTCCGGGATTTTTTTCCTTGAAAGACAGCTGTTTTCGGCAGCATATTCGCTTTTTTCAATGATACACCACCCGTTTTCCCAGGGGAGCGAAACAAACCATGGCCAGCCTGAAATGGGCAAATCCGAAGGGAATGCCGATAATCGTCAGGCAGAGGCTTGCACCGGCCAGGATATGGGATATGGCCAGCCAGATGCCGGCCAGGACAATCCACAGAAAATTGGCAAGCCCGGTGCCGGCCATCCGCTCTTCCCCCACCACACGGGCATCCACCAGATCCTTGCCAAAGGGAAAAGCGGCAAATCCGGCTATCCTGAAGGCGGCCCAGCCAAAGGGGATGCCCACTACCGTTATAAAAAGCAGGCCTCCGGTGAGAATCCACAGCAGCCAGGCTACAAACCCGCCTCCAAAGACAAACCACAGTATATTCAATATCAGGGCCACATTTTTTTCCTTTCAGCTTCACGATCACAACCGCATCCATCGGAACAGGCCAGTGCTACCTGCTGCATTATATTCAGATTTTCATCAAGCAGGCACTTCATTCCAGGCTTTTTTGCTTTTGTGAATTTTTTTGTGCACGTTCTGCCAGGTGCCGGTTTTTAAAAAAGAGTCCTGGTACCTTTCCAGCATCTGGCAGAAAAGATCCCAGGGAACGGTGAAGGAAAGTTCATCGGTTTTGAAATATTTTCTGGCGGACGGGTCCCACCCCCCAACCACGGCCCGCTGCTCTCCTTTTGCAAGGTAGTGAAACGGCCAGGCTGCCAGGCTGCCGCAGGCTGCACTCCAGGGTGAGGCCACCACTTCCGGGTCGTTGGTGACAAAGGTGGCCAGCTGATGCAGTCCGCACATGGATTCAGGCCTGGCAAAAAAACAGACCTGCAGGGGAATCTCGTCCGGTTCAAAAAGACTTAAAGGCTTGAACACGCAATAAGGTGCCGGCGCAGGCTCCGGATTCACCTGGTTGAACATTTTTTCCAGATTCCGGGGGGAATCACAATAGAATTCACCTTTCATGCGGTCCGGGATACCGGAAGACACATAATGAATAATGGTGTTCACCTGGGGTTTGTTGAATCCCAGCCAGAATGCAGCACCAGGACATCCAAAATGGCGGGCTGAGAACCACGCCGCAGATCTCTTTTTTCTGGCCAGCCATATTTTGCCCATGACACAGGAAAATCCGCCGAAAATTGCGGCCCAGTCCACCGCATCTGCCTGCTCTTTTTTTCGGGTGGGCAGGTCCATGGGGTCAGGTGTGTAACCGGCCTCCGGCTTTTCCTGGGTAAAATACAGCCCCATGGGATCCTCATCCAGGCCCAGAATTTCCAGAAATTTGGGCAATACTTGAATAATGGTATGGTCCATACAGCCTCCTTTGATAATCCCAACCGCTGCAATTGAGAGAAATTTGTGATCTCCTTACCTGAAAAATTAGCACTCGGAAAATTTTTTGTCAAACATGGTTTTCCTGCAGGTCAACTGGAGATTTCCACAACTGGTCCTCCCGGGTCCCGGTTTGATCCCCTGCGACAATCGACAATTTCCTGAGCCGGGTATAAAATACTTGATTTTGGCCTGCTATCACTATAGCCTGTGCAGGTTATTATAGTTACTTTGTGAAAAAAAGCACCATTTCCAAAGAGGGCTTCATGGTAAAAGCACAGACACTGTTTCCCGTATGGGGTGTGTTTCTTATCCTGCTTGCGCTTTCCGCAGGCTGCAGCACCACCTATTATGCTGCCATGGAAAAACTGGGCAAGGAAAAACGCCACCTGCTGGCGGATAATGTAGAAGATGTCAAAGACAGCCAGACACAGGCCAAAGAAGAGTTCATTGATGCGCTGACCCGGATACAGGAGCTGTATGCCTTTGACGGAGGGGAGCTGGAAACCGTATATAACCGGATCAAGTCCAGTTATGATGACTGCCGCTCCAGGGCTGACCAGATCGAAAGCCGCATCGCCCGGGTCAAGTCTGTGGCCAAAGATCTGTTTGCTGAATGGGCTGCTGAGATCCAGGAAATTCAGGACCCCGGGCTGAAGAAAACCAGCCGAAAATCGCTGTCCGAAACCAGGGCACGCTTTCAAAATCTTGAAACCGCCATGGACAGGTCTGCCCGGGCCATGGCCCCGGTGCTGGCCAAACTCAAAGACACGGTCCTGTTCCTCAAGCATAACCTCAATGCCCAGGCAGTGGGGGCCTTAGGAAAGGAAGCCGTGTCCATTGAAACCGATGTGGATGCCTTGATCCGGGACATGAATGCTGCCATTGCGGAAGCAGACCAGTTCATCAAACATTTTTAAACACAGACATAGCTGTAGCTTCAGGAGAAGAACAGACCATGAAAGTTGACGGCAAAAATATGCGGCCCATCTGGTTTAACCAGGACACCCGGACCGTCCAGGTCATTGACCAGCGGTTTCTCCCCCACCAGATGATAATCAAGGATTTACCCACCGTGGATGCGGTGATCCATGCCATCAAAGAAATGGTGGTGCGGGGTGCCCCCCTTATCGGAGCCACCGGCGCGTTCGGGGTATACGTGGCCCTCAAGGAAAATAACAGCCGCCCGGAAGATGACCTGTGGCTGTCCAGCCTGTGCGAGCGCCTCAGACGCGCCCGGCCCACAGCCACCAACCTGTGCTGGGGGGTGGACCGTGTCCAGGCTGCAGTGCGCAAAGCCGGTGCCGGTGATGCACGGATCCGGGCCGCCCTGGACCAGGCCCTGGCAGTGGCGGAAGAAGAAGCAGTAAACTGCAGGAAGATCGGAGAATACGGCCTGGAGCTGATCCGGGACATTGCCCTTCAAAAAAACGGACAGCCCGTGAACATCCTCACCCACTGCAATGCCGGATGGCTGGCCTGCATTGAATACGGCACTGCCACCGCCCCGGTTTACGCAGCCTTTGATGCCGGCATCCATGTCCATGTATGGGTGGATGAAACCCGGCCCCTGAACCAGGGTGCCCGCCTCACCGCCTGGGAACTGGGCAAGCACGGCATTGCCCACACCGTGATAACCGACAATGCCGGAGGCCATTTGATGCAGCACAACCAGGTGGATCTGGTGATTGTGGGCACGGACCGCACCACCCGGGCCGGGGATGTGGCCAATAAAATCGGCACCTATCTCAAGGCCCTGGCTGCAAAAGACAACAACATCCCCTTTTATGTGGCCCTGCCTTCCTCCACCTTTGACTGGGCCATCACCGACGGCATTGCAGATATTCCCATTGAAGAACGGGACCAGGATGAAATCCGGTATATACAGGGATGGTCCAATGGTGAAGTCACCCGGGTACTGGTGCCGCCGCAGAACAGTCCGACGGCCAACCATGCCTTTGATGTGACCCCGGCCCGACTGGTCACCGGATTCATCACGGAACGGGGGATGTGTAGCGCATCGGAAAAAAGCATAAAATCGCTGTTTTCCGACAAGTTTTCAAACAAATGAATCAGTGTTGCCCCGCAGATGCGGACATGGTAAAAAAGACATGCACCCAGGCGGGGACAGCGCACCATAAAAACAGACAAAAAAAACACAGGCCCTTTGGAAACCCATGATAACTGATATAGAAAAAAAAGTCATTGCCCTGCTCCAGACCGATATCCCGGTGGTACAGAGGCCGTTTCAGGAAATGGCACAAAAAATCGGCATCACCGAGGAAAAATTTCTCGAAATATTGACCGATCTCAACCAGCGGGGGATTATCCGCAGATTCGGGGCCACCTTGAAACACCAGAAATCCGGGTTCAAGGCCAATGCCATGGTGGCATGGAAGGTTGACGAAAACCGGGTGGAAGCGGTGGGCGCCACCATGGCCGGATTTGATGAAATCACCCATTGCTACAGAAGAGACCCGGCACCCGGCTGGGAATACAACCTGTACACCATGGTCCATGCCGCAGATGAAGCCCAGTGCCGGGCCCTGGTGGAGAGGATTGCCAAAACCGTGAAAGAGGACGATTACACCCTGCTTTTTTCAAAAAAAGAGCTGAAAAAGACCTCCATGAAGTATTTTGAAGACTGAAAACCACCCATGTCCTTCCCGCCCCATGTGCTGTGCGTAAATCCCTGGATTCATGACTTTGCCGCTTTTGACTTCTGGTTGAAACCTCTGGGACTGCTGGGCATTGCCGCCACACTGCGGAATGCCGGCATCCGGATCAGTTTGGCCGACTGCCTGGACCGGTTCCATCCAAAAGAAACCCAGCCGGTGAAAACCGCCTGGGACGGCCGGGGGCCGTTCCGAAAAACCCCCATCAGCCTGGCAGATGCTTTGCCTCCTTTGGAAAGCCCCCTGCCCCGGATGCCTCAAACCTTTTCCCGGTACGGCATCCCCCCTGAATGGTTCAAAAAAGACCTGGAACGTCTGGACAGACCGGACCTGGTCCTGGTCACTTCCCTGATGACCTACTGGGCCACTGGTGTGGCGGAAACCATATCGGTTATCCGCTCGGTTTTTCCGGATGTCCCCATCGTTCTCGGGGGCAAATACGCCACCCTGTACCATGACCATGCCACAGCCCATTCCGGAGCCGATCTTGTGGTTGCCGGCCATGGCGAACCCGCACTGGAAGAAATCTTCAGACAGTTCACCGGATACGATCTTCATTCTGACAGCCTGAACCCGGATGATCCCCCCTTTCCTGCCCTGGACCTGTACCCCCGCCTGAGCTATGCTCCCATCCTTACCGCCCGGGGGTGTCCCTTTTCCTGCGATTACTGCGCCACCTCTTTTCTGGAACCCGGGATGGTCCGCCGGTCTCCTGACCGGGTATTTTCGGAAATCATTCACTGGCACCATCATCACCGGGTGAAAAACTTTGCCTTTTACGACGATGCCCTGCTGGTAAACGGACCGGACCATGCCTATCCTTTGATGGAAAAAATCATTTCTGCAGACCTGGATCTGTTTTTTCACACCCCCAATGCCCTGCATATCAGGGAAATCACTCCCCGGGCAGCGGGTCTCATGTTCAGATCCGGATTCAAGACCATCCGCCTGGGACTTGAAACCGCAGATTTTTCCACACACCGGCGCCATGATATAAAAGTTTTGGCAGATGAGTTTTTCACCGCAGTCTCTGCACTGAAAACTGCCGGGTTTGACAGCCGCCAGATCGGGGCATACCTTTTGTGCGGTCTGCCCGGACAGGATCTGGATGATGTGGCCGCCTCCATGGCCTTTGTAAAAAAAGCCGGAATCCAGCCGGTGCTGGCCTATTACTCCCCCATCCCCCACACCCCCATGTGGGAAACCGCAGTATCTTCTGCCCGGTTTGATATCACCCCCCATCCTTTGCTCACCAACAACAGCCTGTTTCCCTGTGTCCGGACCCGGGAGGATCTGCACCGCATTTCCCGATTGAAAAACCAGCAGGTATCAGATATAGTTTAATGGTGAGGCGTGATCATGGCGCTGTATTGGAAAGGAAAAAAATTTCTATGATCGTATTTGACCTGGAATGCATAAACGGCCATGCCTTTGAAGGCTGGTTTCAGGACAAACAGGACCTGGACACCCAGCAGATCCAAGGACTGCTGCAATGTCCTGTCTGTGACACCACCTCAGTGGTGCAGAAGATCCACCCCATTGCCATTAAAACTTCTGGTGCCGGACCTGGTCCCCAGGCCCGGCAGGCATTACAGGCCAGCCAGGAAGCCATGGCCGAACTCACGGAACGGGTTACCAGGTTTGTGGAAAAAAATTTTGAAGATGTGGGCCACACCTTTGCTAAGGAAGCCTTGAAAATGCATTATGGTGCTTGTGAATACCGCGGTATCCGCGGCACCACCACCCAGGAGGAGGAAAAGCTTCTTCACAAGGAAGGCGTACCGGTATTAAAAGTTCCGGTACCCATTAAAAACAACGAGGACCTCAACTGATGCCTGTTAAAAAAATGGATACCTTTGTAACCTGCCGCTTTTTTGTCATACTGGTTGCGGCCATGGCTATTGCCCTGACTGCCGGCTGCACCCCGGCCCGGTTTTCTATCTCCTTTGACCAGGTGGACGGTTTGAAACAGGGAGATCCGGTAATATTTGAAAACACAACAGTTGGGCAGGTGAAAGATATCACCTATACCAGCGATGCGGTTTTTCTGGTTTCAGTGGAGATCCCGGAAACCCTTTCAGACTGTGCCACCGAATATTCCCGGTTTTTCATTGCCGGCGCCCCGGGCAATACAGGTGAAAAAGCGGTGTTCATTGAAAAGTCAAAGCCGGGCGGCAAAAAAATTGCCAATGGTGCCATAGTTGCAGGCAGCACAAAAACCCCTGTTGCTGCGGCAGCCTCTTCTTTGGAAGAATTCTGGAAAGCCATGGAAAAAAGCATGGCAGATCTGATGAAAAAAATGGAAACTGTTCCTGAAACAGAAGAATACCAGGCTATGAAAGAGGCACTGGCAGAGATGGAACAAAAATTGAAAACCTCCGGCCAAAAAATGAGAGACACCCTGAAAAAAGACATTCTCCCCCTGCTGGAAGAAAAACTCAACGCTTTGTCAGAAAAACTTAAAGAACAGGGAAAAGAAGACAAAGCCCAGTCCCTGGAAAAGGATTTTGGCCGGCTCCAGGATATTTAACTGCGTTATATCTGCATCTTTGGCCAGGTGTCAGCCACCTTGTAGCCTTCCGGCCACGGATCATGTGGATCGAGCATGTGCTGGTGGGTGCCGGTGATCCAGGCCCGGCCTGTGATGGACGGAATAATGGCATCAACCGCCCCGAGTGATGTGGTCTTTTCCAGGCAGCAGAAAAACCGGGACCCGATGATGGACTCGCCGATGTATTTATCCCCGGGCGTAAGAAGGCCTTTACCGGCGAGCACAGCCATGCGGGCACTGCATCCGGTGCCGGTGGGGGACCGGTCCAGCTTGCCGGGCTGAATGGCCACGGTATTTTTCCCCACCCATACCCCGTTTTCCTTTTTCAGGGGTGCGGCCATCTGGCAGAAGGAAACATGGGTCCAGTCAGGATTGTGCGGGTGTACAAACCCCAGCTGTTCATTGGCGGCGTTGGTGATGCAGATGCCGGTTTCCACAAGCTCCCGGGCCTCGTCCGGCACCACCTCAAACCCCAGGACTTTTGCATCCGCGATCACAAAGGAATCTCCGCCATAGGCGGTGTCAACGGTTATAGTTCCCAGGCCCGGCACCTCCAGAGGCACGGCCAGCTGGTGAACAAAAGAGGGCACATTGTAGATGGTCATGGCCTTGACCCGGCCGTTTTCGCAGGCAGCCTGTGCCTGAATCAGTCCGCCAGGGGCCTCCAGGGTGAGCCTGGTTTCCGGTTCCTGCATGGGCAGGATTCCGGCCTCCAGCAGCACCGTGGCAACACAAATGGAGTTGGACCCGGACATGGGCGGGGTATCTTCGGGCTCCATGATGATGAACCCCATCTGTGCATCAGGATGCCTGGGAGGCACCAGCAGGTTCACATGGCGGAACACCCCGCCTCTGGGTTCATTGAGCATGAAATTCCGCAGGGTCTGGTCCTGTGCAATCCATCGGGACTGTTCCCACAGGGTATCCCCGGGCGGCGGGGCCACCCCGCCCACGATCACATCCCCCACTTCCCCTTCGGCATGACAGCTGACTGTATGAATGATGTTTTTGCTTCTCATGTATATTGTCTCCGGTTTGTCCGGACGGTTTGTTTCCAGACCATGCTGATCAGAACTTTCTGATCAGCACCACCCCGGCTGTGACCAGGGCAATGCCCAGGATCCGGGGCCAGGAGATGGCCTGCACCGGCACCCCCAGCAGCCCGAAATGGTCCAGGGCCACGGCCATGATCAGCTGGCCCGCCACCACCAGGCTGAAGGTGAGGGTCGCCCCCAGCCGGGGGGTGAGCACAATCACCGCAGTGACATAAAACGCC
>DATFKQ010000147.1:0-36811 GCA_035268565.1 Desulfotignum sp.
AATGCGCAGATGGGCATTACGACACCATGGGATTTTTTTTGACCGATTGCCGGAAACCTGGCCCGATACAGAACCACCGACTGGAAAGGCCCGGATCTGGCCACAGGGATTGAAAGACAATACCGGTTGAAGTCCTGAACCTGGAAAACAGTGCCCTTTCTGAAGGGATATCACCCCCCGGCCAGGGGGCCATGCAGGGTAAGGACACCATCGGTTTCCATGGGCATGTCCACGGACACCTTCCTGCTGTCCAGAAAAACCATGGGCACCAGCAGGGGGCTGATGCCCTGGTCGATCAGGACCTGCCGGACCGAAGTGCCTGTTTCCACATGGATCCGGCAGGTTTCCTGTTTCGGGCAGCCCATATCCCTGAAGATGCTCAGCAGGCTTTCCGATAGTTTCAGGGTGAGTGTGATCATTCAACCGCCAGATTGAATTTTTCCAGGGTTTCTTTTGTGGGGATGCCGTTTTCATCCCAGCCCCGGGCCGCGTAATAGGCATCCAGCATCTCTTCGATTACGGCAAATTCCACCAGGTGGCCCTTGTTTGGGCCGGACGGAATGGGTTCTTCGTAAAAGCGCGGGGGCGGATAATCGTATTTTCTGCCGAAATCAGGAATTTCCCTTTTGTTGAACATCCGGTTCAGGTGCCAGATCTTTTCAGACAGGGTCAAAAGATCCTTGTTGAAATCCAGTTTTTTCCCGGTGGCGTAGTAATACAGTTCTTCATAGTAATGGGTTTCCAGACCGATCTCCATGTACTGGAGCCGGCAGGTGCCAAGGATGTCGAATGCCGGCCGCAGGTGCTGGGATTTGAGCACCAGGGGCACCACATTTTTGTGGTCTGCCTTGGGAATCGTTTCAAAATCCGCACCCTGGGAGATAAGATCATGGACATTGGCATCCTGGCTGCCGCCCACGGCATTGGCCACATCCGATCCCAAAACCCAGCACCGGCTGTGGTGGGCCCCCACATCAGCGGTCATGTAGCCCAGCATCATGCCCGGGGCGTTTCGGGATTCATACCCGGTCCACTCCAGCCCCTTGACATGGATGGCGAATTTGGCGCTGTCCCCCCCGATTTTTTCTGCGGCCTTCTGGACCCCCTCCGCCAGAATGTTTCCGATGCCGTCTCTTTTTGCGATTTTCTCCAGGATATGGACGATGGCGTCCAGATCCCCCCATGTGACATCCATGCCCATTTGTTCTTTTGAGATCAGGCCTTTTTCATAGCACTCCAGGGCAAAGGAAACCACAGCCCCGGCCGAGCAGGTGTCTATTCCGAGTTCGTCGCACACCCAGTTGACATGGGCCACGGCATGGATGTCGGCCAGTTCACAGTTGCTGCCCACCAGGGCCAGGGTTTCATATTCCGGGCCTTCCACATACTTATTGCCCAGGGCGGTTTTAGCCACCCCGTATTTGCCGCAGGGGATGGGGCAGGAAAAACATCCTTTGTCGGTGATTTTCAGTTCATCCAGGATGGCTTTGCCGTTGATCTTGTCTGCGTAATCGCAATGGGAGGTGGTGAAATTGCGGGTGGGCAGGGCCCCGACATCATTGCACCAGTTGGTGATGCCCGCGGTGCCTTCCGGGGTCCAGCCTTTAAACCCGGGTTTTTCCCGGCATGCGGCATAGGTCTGTCTGCCTTTTTTGAGCAGGCCTTTGGGATCGAACACCGGGATATCCTTTGTGCCGCGCACGGCAATGGCCTTGATGTTTTTGGATCCCAGGACCGCGCCGATGCCGGTGCGGCCTGCCTGGCGCCCGAAATCATGGGAGATGCAGGCAAAATTGACCATATGTTCACCTGCCTCGCCGATGGTCAGAATCTGAAACTCCTGTCCCAGGTCATTTTTCAGGATCTCCTCCACCGCAGTGGAGCCTTTGCCCCACAGGTGCCCTGCAGGCCGGACCGCCACCGTATCGTTGTCAATGAAGATATAGGAAGGCGCTTTGGCCCGGCCGGTCAAAATGGTGACGTCATACCCGGCATATTTCATGGTCACCCCGAAATGCCCGCCCATGTTGCTGTCGCCGTATCCGCCGGTGGCAGGAGATTTGGCGGCAAAATGGGTTTTGCCGGCTGCCGGCAGAAACAGGCCGCTCAACGGCCCCATGGCAATGACAAACCGGTTTTCCGGTCCCAAAGGGTCTGCGCCGGCCGGGTTTTCATCGTACAGGATTTTGGCGGTAAATCCCCGGCCACCGATATATTCATCCACCCATTCCTGTTTCAGGGGTTCCTTTTCTATGGTGCTGCTGCTCAGGTCGATCCTGAGGGTGTGTCCTGCATATCCGTATAGCATGATAATCCTCCGATTTTTTCTAGTTGAAACCCAGTGCATCCCGGGGACACACCTCAACGCACTGCCGGCAGTTGATGCATTTATAGGGCATGCCGTTATCATCCACCTTCACCACATTTTCCGGGCAGGCGGAAACACATGCCAGACATCCGTCACATTTTTCCTTGTCAATGCGCCAGGTGCCTTTGACAAGGTGGATGGCCCCGGTAGGACAGGCTTCGGCACACGCCCCGCACTGGTTGCATATGTCCACCTTATAAATGCCGGGATCGGGAAACCGGGCTGTCACCCGCAGCATGGCTTTGGACGGATTGATGATTTTCAGATTCTGCAATGAACACACCAGTTCACAGGCCCTGCACCCGGAACAGGTTTCATGGTTGAAGGATAGTGGCATTCCTGTCTCTCCTTGGCTTGAATGGTTGACCTTTTTTAACCCTGTCTGCACCATAGCATGTTTTGGACAGGGATGTATAACGCATTGTTTTCATGAGAGGATATGAACAGGATTCATAACTGCTTTGGTCCTGAAAAGGCCGGTGACCGGACCTGCCTGAAGGGACGGGCAGAATCAGGGTTCAGGCCATGCCTTTTTTCCGGTAGCTGCGCATCAAAGACAGATCCAGGATAAAAAACAGGCCCACAGGCAGCAGCAAAAAAATCAGGGTCAGTGCAGCTGCCAGGGACCGGTTGGAAGAAGACAGAAGCGGCATCAGCAGACCGGTGAAGGATGCCACCCTGCCGCCGCCCATGAGAAATACCAGAAAATATTCTGAAAATGCCACCAGAAAGACCACGCTGCCACCGGCAACCACTGCCGGCATGAGCAGAGGCAGCTCCACCTGCCACAATATGGCAAAAGGCCCGGCCCCCAGGTTGCGGGCACAGATGCGGTAATGTTCTCCCATGGTCTGGAATCCTGCCACAAGGGCACGGAACATATAGGGATAGCTGAATATGGCCAGGATAATTACCACCCCGGGCAGGGTGTCTGCCAGGGACAGCTTGATGAAAAAAAAGTGCAGGCCCATGGCAAAGGTCATGGGCGGCACCAGTGCAGGGGTGAGCAGCAGTCCTTCCAGAACGGCTTTTCCGGTAAAATCGTTTCTGGCAAAAACCGCGGCCGGCAAAAGGCACATGAAAAACGTAACACCAACTGTGAGCAGGGAAAACACAAAAGAGGAGGCCAGAGAGGAAAAGATCTGCTCTTTCTGCTGCAGGAAAAAGGCAATGCCGGAAAAAGAAAACGCCCCAGGCCAGACATCCGGGAACCGCCATCCCGGTGCAAGGCTCATGAGCACCAGCACCCCTGCAGGTACAGCAAAAAACAGCACCACAAGGAGCAGGATAAAATAGTGTTTCATAATTTTCTTACCCCGTTTTCCAGGCGCTGGACGATTTTGGCGTAGGCAATGATGAAGATGACTGCAAAAAAGAACATCATGGTTAAAATGGCCATGGCTTCGGGCCGCCTGGCAAGGTCATGTTTGAAATACAGATTGTACACATGGATGCTCAGCATGCCCGGCCGGCTTTCGCCCAGGACAAACGGGATGTCAAAGGAACCGAAACCGTATAAAAACAAGATGATGAAGCTGGTGTGCATGGCAGGTGCCATCCGGGGCAGCACAATGAAAAAAAAGATGCGCACCCCTGATGCCCCAAGCATGGCTGCTGTCTGGATCTGCCGGACATCAAACCGCACCAGCAGGGCCAGGACCAGCAGCATGGCAAAGGGGGTGCCTTTCAGGGTATAGGCCAGGACCATGCCCAGTCCCCATCCGGAATATAAAATATTGGGGAATGCATGCATGGACTGGATAATTCCCAGATAATGGGCTATCGAAGCCACTATGCCCGAAGGGCTCCAGAAGACCAGCACCACAAACGCCACGGAAATATGGGGCAGAATCAGGGGGATTTTGTAGATCAGGGCGGCAGTGGCCAGCTTTGCCGGCAGCTGCCAGACCTGGTATGCCAGAAAGGTGCCGGCAGCCATTGCGCAGAATGCAGATGCCATCGCCACCCCCAGAGAAAACCCGAAAGAGGAAAAAAATGCCGGGTCTGTCAGGATTTTTGCATAGGCATCAAGGGCAGCGCCTGCATGGGGCAGGGGAGTGAAAACACCAAAGGACTGACAGATTGTCAACATCACCCCGCCGCAGAACAGCACCAGATACGGCAGCAAAAGGGGGGCAAGCCCTGATATCAGTCTGCCTGCCCTGTTATCTGTCCAGGACATATTCCTTCCAGCCCTGTTCCAGTGCTTCCAGATAGGCAGCCGGAATTTCGGGAACTGCCACAGCTGCCAGCTGATCTGGTTTCAGGGTGGCTGTGCCCAAATCCACAGCCTGGAAACGGTTTTTATCCTGTGCAGACAGCCGGTCCATGTCCAGGGCGGGAAAATCCCCCCAGTTTTCGGGTATGTATTTGGACAGCTGGGCATCCACGGAGATCAAAAAATTGGCCAGCACCATGGCCCCGGCTTTGTTGGGGGCGTTAAAGGGAATGGCGGTAAAGTGGGTGTTGAATATGCTGCCATCATCAAGAACAAAGGTTTTTACTGTTTCAGGGTAGGTGCCCTGCAGGATCAGATTCTGGGCATGGGGCGGGTGATAGGTCATGCTGAATGCCGTCTCCCCCCTGGAAAAAAGGGTGTCTAAAAATGCACTGTCTTTGGGATAGGTCTGTCCTTTCTGCCACAAAAAAGGGGCAACGTCATTGAGCCAGTCCCAGAGCAGGGGTGCTTTTTGCGCAAACAGGTCCGGGTCCCACCCGGCCATGTATTGTTCATGGCCCCCGGTGACCGCATAGAAAACATGGCGCACAAAGGCGGAACCGGTGAAGTCCGGGGGCTGGGGATAGGTGAATCTGCCGGGGTGTGCCATGATCCATGCCTTGAGTTCAGGGATGGTTTTCGGCGGGGCCTGTATCCTGGCTGTGTCGTATTCAAACACAAACTGGGCACGGCCAAAGGGGGCTTCATATCCTTGCACAGGAAACCCAAAATCATGGGTAATGCTGTCCGGATCCACATATTTCTGCACATGGGGCAGGCGGCCGGCAAAAGGGCCGAACAGCAGGCCTGATTCTCTGGCGTTTTTAAAGTTTTCTCCATTGATCCAGAGCAGATCGATGCTGCCTGTTTTTCTGCCGGCAGCTTTTTCATTGAGCAGCTTGTTGATAAACACCCCCGCATCCATGGGCACCCTTACCAGGTCAATATCATGGCGCTTTTTCATCTCTGCCGCCACATAGGTGTCCACCCAGGTGTTGACATGGGCCCAGCCCCCGAACATATACCACCTGACCTGAGTGTCCCGGGCCTGGTCCCGGATTTGGGCAAAGGGGGTTTTCAATAGGGTGTCACCGGGTGCCCGGGCCGGCAGGGCAAAAGTGAGCAGAAACGGCAGTAAAATGATCAACAGCGTGGGAATAGGGGTGCATCTGCGTGGCATAATATCTCCTTTGGGTTCATTATAGGTTTATCTTTAAATTTTGTCGAAAAACACGGTCAAAACTTACACTTTGAACCGGTCCATCATTTCAGACAGGGTGGCTGCCAGACTGGACAGGCTGCCGGCTTTTTCCTTTACCCGGGAACTTGATTCCGCCATTTTTCCGGCGGAATCGGTAACCTGGGAGATTTCCTTTGAAATCCCCTGGGATGCCACAGAACCCTGGGCAACATTTTCATTGACTTCACTGATGCCTGAAGAGGCCTGGGCCACATTTTCAGCAATCTCTTTTGTGGTGGTGGTTTGTTCTTCCACAGCTGCGGCAATGGTGGCAACAATGTCATTGACCTGGGTTACCACCTGGGTGATATTGGAAATTTCCCTGGTGGTGCCGTCCGTGGAATTCTGGATGCTGTTTATCCGTTCTTTGATTTCCATGGATGCATCAGCGGTCTGGTTGGCCAGATCTTTTATCTCATTGGCCACCACGGCAAATCCTTTGCCGGCCTCTCCGGCCCGGGCAGCTTCAATGGTGGCATTCAGGGCCAGCAGATTGACCTGTTCTGATATGTCTGTTATGGTTTCAACCACGGTAAAAATCTGTTTTGCCGAGACCCCGAGTTCGGCAACCTGGCTTGTGGCATGCTCTGTCTGGTTCACGGCTTCCCTGGTGATTCCCCTTGCTTTTTCCGCATTCTGGGCAATTTCCTCAATAGTGGCACTCATCTCTTCAGCTGCTGATGCCACCATGTTGATATTGGTGGCTGCCTCTTCCATGGCGGCAGCCATGGAGGTCATGCTGGTGCTCATCTCTTCTGATGCAGCTGCCACAGAGCCGGCACGATCAGAGGTGTCCTTTGCCCCGGCATTCATCTGGTCTGAAATATCAGCCAGCTCGCCGGATGAATCGGTGAGGGTGTTGGTTTCTGATTTGATTCTGCTGATCATGGACTGCATGTTTTCAATGAACTGGTTGAAATGATCACACAGTTCCCGGGTTTCGTCATGGGATGTATCCACAATGCGCCGGGTGAGATCGCCTTTGCCCTGGGCAATCTCTTTGAGCATGTCAATGATCCGCTGAATGGGGGCCACCACCCCTTTGGCGATGACAAAATATGAAATTATCAAGGAAAATAGTATCATGCCCGCTACAACGGCGATGACCGAGATAATGGAATCAGTTACTTTTTCATTGATCATCTGTTTTTGTTCAGCCACCACAGCATCTATGTCATCGGTATAAATGCCTGTACCGATATACCAGTCCCATTCTTCCAATTTTCTGACAAAGGAAGTTTTGGGCAGAGGCTCCTCTGAATCGGGTTTGGGATAATAATAGGTGAAAAACCCCCCATCAGGGCTGCTGTCCCCTGCCTGGATCAGGTCCCGGACAAAATAATTGCCTTTTTTATCCTGCAGGTCCCAGTGGTTTTTTCCCTGCTGCTCAGGATCAGAAGGCTGCAGGATGCAGGTTCCTCTGGAATCATAGATGAAAAAGTATCCGGATTCGTCCGTGCCGTAGCGGATGGCGTTGATGCTGTTCAGGGCGTTCTGCTGCATCCGGTCTTCTGTGTATTCCAGGTAGACCCCGCCGCCGATGATCCAGTTCCAGGGTTTGAAAAGTTTTACATAGGAAATTTTGTCCACCGGTTCTTCAAATCCGGGTTTGGGCCATTTATAGTCGACAAATCCCGCCCCTTTTTGTTCGACAATATCAGCCATTTCCTGGAAAAGCAGTTTGCCGTCAGGGTCCTTGATTTCCAGCAGGTATTTTCCATTCAAGGATGGTTTAATGGGATGGTGGACCATAATTCCGTCTGTGTCCTGGATCCAGAAATAGTCTTCGCCGGTTATTCCCCAGCGCATTGTATCAATAATGTCTATGGCCGCCTGTTTACGGCTGGCTTCATCCGCTATATCCTCATTGCCTGCAAGCCCTTCAAACACCCCTGCAGCCAGGTTTACGACCTCCATCACCTCTTCGCCGTATTCTTTTCGTATTTTTTCCTTGTCCCGGGAAGTCTCCAGGCGGTCCTTGGCAATAGTATAGGCTGCGTTTGTCAAATCCCTGATCTGGGATTTTTTTTCGCCCATCATGCTGGTACTGTATTCTTGCACCGCCAGAGTTCCCTGGCTTTTTAATGCCCGGCCAAAAAGGAATAATGATACCCCTCCCACCAGGATTAATGCCGCGATAATAAGAAGATTTACTTTTGCCCCGATTTTTAGTTTCATGGGATATTCTCCTTAAAGTTGGGAAAAATGTCAGCCTGGAAACAATTAATAAGCGCCGTGCCGGTACATTATCACAGCAAAAGTATGAAGTAAATTTGTATCTGCTCCCGGCAAAATCGGTATTTAACAATGGTTGTGGTAACACAGTCTGCTAATAGGGGATCATTTCCAGTGTCACCTGCCGGTCGACTGCAAACCGGTCGTCCTGGCTGTATACCGTATAGGTATGGTTTTCTATGGCCACAACATATACGGTGTAGTGACCTGAAAAGGTCTTGTCTGTGATGCGGCCGGGACCATTGGTATCTTCTCTCATGACCAGGTTTTCCGGACGGGCCATAACCGGAGTGTCTGATGCCGGGGCGGCAGGATTCCGGCTGCCGCCGAAAAGGGACAGGTGCTGGTCGGGAATCAGGTTCACCGGTCCCAGAAATTGTGCCACCTTTCTGGAAGCAGAGTTGAAGTACACCTGTCTGGGGGTGTCGAACTGCTGCAGCCGCCTGTCCAGCAGTACCCCGATGCGGTCGGACATGGCAAAGGCCTCTTCCAGGTCATGGGTGACGCTGATGGTGGGAATGCCGAATTCCTGCTGGGTGCTGCGGATAAACCGGGCGGTCTCCATTTTCAGGTTCCGGTCCAGGTTGGCAAAGGGTTCATCCAGCAAAAGTACGGCAGGGTTGACAATCATGGCCCTGGCAATCGCCACCCGCTGTTTCTGCCCGGCAGACAACTGTGCCGGATATTGGTCCGCCTGGCTGGTCAATTGGAAATAGGCCAGCATCTGGTCCACCTGCTGGGTGATCTGTTTTTTTTTCACATGCCGGGCCTTCAGGCCGAACCCGACATTGTCTTTCACCGTCATGGACGGAAACAGCACATAATCCTGGAAAACAATGATCACCGGATGTTTTTTGCTCAACGGTTCGGAATATATCACCCGGCCTGTGTCTGGTGTGTCCAGGCAGGCAATAATCTTGAGCAGGGTGGTTTTGCCAACCCCTGAGGGGCCGACAATGGAGACCAGTTCCGTGGGACCCACATCAAAGCTGATGTCTTCCAGTATGGTATGGTTTTTATAGCGTTTGCTTACGCTGCAGACTGCAAGATCCATGGAATATCAGCCAGGTATTGTTTGATTTTGGCAAAGGTCTCAGGGTTCTGGAGGGGCCGGTCTGTCTGTGTGTATTCATACCAGGCCATGAAACACCAGGACAGGGCCCGCAGCAGGATGGTCTTTTCCATTACCCGGGATTTTTCCATAAGCTCGGAAAACGGCATGTCCGGGCAGGCACAGCGGTGATAGGTTTGCAGGAAGGTTTTTTTTTCTGCCGGCGTTAAAAGGATGTCGGTTTTCCACAATGTGGTAGTGGGCACCATGAAATGGCCCAGGTCCTGGTACCGGCAGGAGACCACAGCCTTTTCCCAGTCCACCAGGCAGGCCCGGTCCGGGCTGATGATAAAATTGCCGGAATTCACCTCGGTGTTCACCAGGCATAACGGTTCAGCTGCAAACAGGGTTTGGGTTTCTGCAGCCAGGGTCTGGACAGTGTCGTGGTAAGACAGAATCTGGTCCTGTTCTTTTTTCAGGGGATGATCGGAAAACCGGTGGAGAAGGCCGAAACTTTCTGTTGCAATGGCGGTAACAGGATCAGCCTGGACAATAAGACTGTCCGGCACAGGAACCGAGTGGATCCGGGCAAAAATGCAGGCTGCTTTTTCCAGGTCCCAACGGTAATCCAGGGGAATGCCCGGGAGGAATTCCATGAGCAGGGCCCCCCCTCCCAGGGGGTCGGGCCGGGGGTGGCAGGCCAGGGGTTTCGGGGTGACCCCGGAATCTGCCAGGACCGTGAGCACCTGGTATTCATAGGCGATCTGATCATCTCCCAGGCCCAGCTGGCTGCCGTGGTTGATGCGCAGTACACTCTGGCCCTCATTGGATGCAACCAGATAGTTGGCATTGTATTCCCCGGCGGCCAGAAATGTAACAGAAAAAGGGGGGGATACCCAGCCTGTATCGGAGAGAAACTGCTGTATTTGTTGCCCTCTTCCTGTGTCCGGCATGGCTGTATTACTCCCGAATGCTGAAATTCCGGTTGCCCAAGGCGGCAATGGAACTGGTTGTGATTTTCTGTCGGGGTTATACCATCTTTGTGGTCACGGGTAAATTTTTTTTAAAAATTGTCTGATTCTCGGCTCGCTGTCAGCGGTCAGGTCGTCGACCGTGCCGTCAAAAAAGATGGTGCTGTTTTCCAGGGACAGGACCCGGGCCGGGCATAAAAAAAGCCCCTGGACAGTATACCATCCAGGGGCTTTGGGTCAGACTATATAAACTGGGTGATTACACCCTGGTTATCTTACAGTCACATTTGTTGCAGCGGGTCCGCGCTGGCCTTCGGTGATGTCAAAAGAAACGCTGTCCCCTTCATTGAGGGATTTGAAACCCATGGCATTGATGCCTGAGTGATGCACAAACACATCATTTCCACCGTCTTCTTGTTCAATAAATCCAAACCCTTTTGCATCGTTAAACCACTTTACTGTACCATTCGCCATGTTGGCATTCTCCTAAAAAAATAAAATAAAAAAAATTCGCTTCGCACTTTGTAGGGATAAATCAGAGATTGGATCTTGATAAACACCGAAAAGAATGAAACATCTTTATATAATACAGGTTTTGTAATTTATGTCAATCATTTTTTTACATTTTTCAGATATCCACATCCAGCGCCCTGTGCAGCCGGGCCATCCATATAAAATACCGGTTGGGCTTTTGTTTCAGGTATGCTATTTTGACGGCAGGGTTTAAGATTGAAGGAGGGCTTTTATGAAAATTATTGACCAGGGGTATGAGATCGTCAGCCTGCCGGAGGACCTGCTGCAGACCATTGAAGCGGCAGGCCGCACCTGTTACAAATCAGAGGACAAAATCACATCCGATTCTGCTGCCGGGTTTGTGTCCCGGATGCGGGACCGGGGCCACCATGCCATGATTGAGTTTGGTGACATCATCGTCCGGTTTGTCACCAATCGGGGGGTAACCCATGAACTGGTGCGGCACCGGCTGTTTTCTTTTGCCCAGGAATCCACCCGGTATGTGCGGTACGACGGGAAAATGGAATTTATCCGGCCCTGCTGGTGGGAAGAGAGCACCCCAGCCCAGCAGGAAACCTGGGAAGCAGCCATGAAAGATGCGGAAAAATACTATCTGGAGCTTCTCAAAAGCGGGTGGCGGCCGGAACAGGCCAGAGAAGTGCTGCCCAATTCCCTGAAGACCGAGATCGTGGTCAAGGGCAATATCCGGGAGTGGCGCCACATGTTTGCCCTGCGGTGTTCCAAAAAAGCCCATCCCCAGATCCGGGCCCTGATGCTGCCCCTTCTGGTTGACCTGCAGGACCGGCTGCCTGTGGTATTTGATGACCTGGCGTGTTAAAAAAACAGATCCGTTAACAGCAAAGACGTAAAGGCTGTCCACGGATCTGTCTGCAGATGATGACCTGAATGATGTATCAATCAGGATGACATGCATCCATCATCGTCTTCTTTTACCACTTTGTTATAGCATTCATCACGCTCCTTATCTGTTTCAGAGGTGTTGTCACACTCTTTCATTTTATCCACAACATTTTTCTGGTCTTCTGCATCACAATGATCTTTTTTCTTTTGTTCTTCTTTTGCCATTATACGCCTCCTTTGTTGTCAAAAACCATTTTTTTTCGGGTCTGTTTTGTAACAATATAATATACAGTGTAACGTTCTGCAGTAAAATGTCAACCAGGTTTGGGCTATTGAAAATTTTATAAAGAGCCTTTTTTGGAACAAAAAGGTGTCAATGCCGGCCTGCGTGAATATACCTTGACATTTAAATCTCTTATGAGAATAATGTCTGGTCATGAAACCTGCATACAGGCTGCAGGAAAAAACAGTAACCATAAGGCGGCAGGCAGTTATTTTGGAGGACAACAGCAAGATAAAAATTTTGACCATTGATGATGAATCCTGTATCCGCCAGAGTGTCCGGACATTTCTGGAAGATTACGGATTTTTCGTGCTGGAGGCGGAAAACGGTAAAACAGGGCTTGAAACGTTTTACAAAGAGCAGCCAGACATTGTGGTACTGGATCTGCGCATGCCGGAAATGGGCGGGCTGGAAGTGTTGAAAACTTTGAACGGGTCGTTTCCGGATGTCCCCGTAGTGGTGGCATCCGGTACCGGCAATGTTGATTCTCTTGTGCAGGCACTGCATCTGGGGGCCAGAGATTATATTCTCAAACCCATACTGGACATGGAGGTGTTGTATCACTCTATTCAAAAATGCCTCAAAGAAAGCTGCATTAAAAAGGAAAACAAGGTATATCAGGAACGGCTGGAAAAACTGGTTCAAGAAAGGACCCTGGCCCTGGAACAAAGCGAACAGCGGTACAAAGCTGTTTTTGAATATACAGGCACTGCTGCTGTTATTCTGGAATCTGACGGCACTATTTCCATGGCCAATTCCCGGTTTGTCAAACTGGCAGACATGCATCGCGAAGACATCCAGGGTAAAAAGAAGTGGACTGAATTTATCCCATCCCAGGATGTGACCGCCTTGAAAAATTACATTCAGGCAGAAGAAAGCGCAGATGACTTTTCCGGCTCACCGATCCAGTATGAAGCCCCTTTTTTCGATAAAAACAGGCAGAAAAAATATGTTTATGTCAGTATGGGCAAAATACCGGGTACCGGCCGCCTGGTTATGTCTCTGCTGGATGTGACCGAGAAGAAAAAAGCTGAAAAACGCTGGCAGGGCCTGGAAAATCAATTGAGAAAATCCCAGAAGATGGAAGCCATTGCCACCCTGGCGGGTGGTATTGCCCATGACCTGAACAATATTTTGAGCCCGATTCTGGGATACGCTGACATGATCATGCGCACGACAGATTCTTTTACCACCACATACAGGCGCAGTGAAAAAATCCACAGGGCGGCATTGCGGGCTGCGGATCTGGTGAGCCAGATTCTGTTTTTCAATCGTGGAGAAGCTGAAGAAAAGCAGGTCTTCCACCTCCATCCCCTGATTGCCGAGGTGGTCAAGCTCCTGCAGGGGTCAATCCCCTCCACGATTAAGATTGTTGATCAGGTGGAAAAAAACTGCGGCCTGGTCCGGGCAGATGCCACCCAGATCCACCAGGTGCTTATGAACCTGTGTACCAATGCATACCATGCCATGGAAGATGCCGGCGGCATACTCACTGTGGGATTGCGGCAAAAACAGCTGACCGCCGCAGATATGATTGAATATCCCAATTTGCCTGAGGGACAGGGGGATTACCTTGTCATTATGGTCAGTGATACAGGCTGTGGAATGCCCGGAGATATTCTGGAACGTATTTTTGAACCTTATTTTACCACCAAGGAAGACGGCAAAGGTACGGGTCTCGGACTTGCCATGGCATACAGCATTGTTACCTCTCTTCATGGAGACATACTGGTTGAAACCCAGCCTGGAAAAGGGAGCAGTTTTTCTGTGATGCTGCCTGCGGTCGCAGACCAGAGTCATGCAGAAGCCAAAGACGTCAGCCCGGCAGTATGTCCGGCCGGCTGTGGAGAACGTCTGCTGCTGGTGGACGATGAACCGGATGTGCTGGACATGTGGAAAGAAGGGCTTGAATTTCTGGGATATGCACCAAAGGCATTCATCTCCAGCCACAAGGCCCTGGAATATTACAAAACCAGTCATGACCAGGTGGATCTGGTGATAACCGATCAGACCATGCCGGGTAAAACAGGGATGGAACTGGCAAAACAGATGATTGCCATAAACAAGGAGCTTCCCATCATCCTGTGTTCAGGGTATGCCGACCCTGTGACCAGGCAGAAGGTTGCAGATGCCGGTATCAGGCGGTTTGTCTTAAAACCGGTCACTGCACAAATCCTGTCACAGGAAATACAAAAGGTGTTGGCACAGACGTGACCATAACATGGTCCCTATTCATATGAGGAAAACAAAATGGTGCAGGTTACCAGACAATTTTTGATTCTGGATGATGAAGAAAGTATCCGCCAGAGCATTGCCGCGTTTATGGAAGATGAAGGATACAATGTTTTTCAGGCTGAGACCAGTGAAGATGCCCTTGAAATTGTTAAAAATAATCACATCGACAAGGCAGTGGTGGATATTCGTCTGCCCGGGGTTGACGGCAACACGTTTATGGTGGAAGCAGCAAAAATAAATCCTGATATGAAATTTGTTGTCCATACCGGATCTGCCGACTATATTGCACCTGAAGCTGTTAAAGCTCTGGGAGTTACTTCTGACTGTGTGCTTATCAAACCGGCCCTTGATCTTACGGCATTGGTTTCAATCTTGAACAAAGACGATGAAATTCCCTGATCCATGCAGATTCTGAATCCATCCCGGTGGTATCTTCATCCGGTCTTTATATTTGCCTGTTCCATTTTTGCCCTGGCCACCTTTCTGGTGCTCACGGTGAGTCTTTATATGGAAATCAGGTCTGCTCTGGAAGTGGTTATTTTAAGGTTTCACATTGATCCCCAGATGATTTTTCCCTCCAAGACCGGCATGACCATTCTGGTGCTCACTCTTCTGATAACCGTAGTCCTGGCCGGTATTCTGCTGGCTTTTATCTATTACCAGAAAACAGTGAATCTGTTCCGGCTGCAGCATAATTTCATCTATAATTTCACCCATGAACTCAAGACCCCTGTGACCTCTTTGCGGCTTTATTTGGAAACATTTATCCGCCATCCCCTGGAACCCAAAGAAATCAAACATTACAGTGAGAACATGCTGGAAGATATCAACCGGCTCACCGATAATATCAACCGGATTTTAAACCTGGCCCGCATTGAAAGCCAGAATTTTGATTCTGAGGTGACCAAAGACAGTCTGGTGGAGCTTGTACAAAATTTTATCAAAAAAAATGACTCCATTTTCCGGGGATGTGATATTCAGATTTTAAATCCATCCAAAGCCAGGTTTGAATTTCCGGTTAACCTGTTTTTATTTGAGATGCTGCTCATGAACATTGTGTCCAATGCCATCAAGTACAATGAATCTGACCGGCCGGTATTGAAAATCGCATTTAAATCCCATCTCCAGAAGGTAACCATGGATTTTATAGACAACGGGATCGGGGTTGACCGCCAGGAGGCAAAAAAGATTTTCCGCAAATTTTATCAGTCCGGCCGGGAAAACCAGCAGCGGGTTTCCGGCTCAGGGCTGGGGCTTTACCTGGTTTCAAGCATTGCCAGGATACATGGCTGGCGGGCTTCGGTTTACAGCGAAGGTAAAGGATGCGGTGCCCGGTTCACCATCACCATTCCCCGGGCCGGCATCACCAATGTCAGGGAGAAAAACATATGGAAACGGCTGAAAAAAAGCGTGTTCTGGTCATAGAAGACGAGGCCCGAATAGCAGAAGGCCTGCGGCTTAATCTGTCCCTTGCCGGTTATGCCGTGTCAGTGGCCGCCGACGGTATTGACGGCCTGGACCAGTGGCGTACCTGGCATCCAAACCTTATTGTCCTGGATATCATGCTGCCCATGATAGATGGGTTTTCCATTTTAAAAACCATACGCCAGGAAGATGAAAAAATACCGGTGCTGATTTTGTCCGCCAGGGGGGATACCAGGGACAAAGTCAAAGGGCTGCGGTACGGGGTGGATGATTATCTGGCCAAGCCCTTTGATCTGGAGGAGTTTTTGCTGCGGGTGGAGCGGCTCATCCGAAAAAGCACCTGGTATGAACCCACCGGATCAGATGCAAACGCGGATCACGCCATGTTCCAGGGGGATCAGTACTGTTTCGGGGACAATCAGGTGGATTTTGTTACCTTTAAAGCCTGGTGCGCAGCCGGAGAGATCATTTTGACGGAACAGGAGATCACCCTGCTGAAAATTTTTATCGCCAACAAGGGCAGGCCCCTGTCCCGGGAAATGCTGCTTAATGCCGGCTGGGGATATTCCCGGGATACCTCCACCCGCACAGTGGATAATTTCATGGTGCGGTTTAGAAAATATTTTGAAAAAAATCCCAAAGACCCTGAGTTTTTTAAAAGCCGGCGGTCTGTGGGGTATATTTTTGATCATCTCTGATTTTTTTTGACCGTGAAATGTATGGCCACCTGCTGAGCGGCAGGACCTGGGCCGGAAAAATACAACCGGGAAAACATTCTTGAAAACGGTTGGTATGGCTGCCCCTTCCTGGATCGCGATTGGCCAAAATATCTCTTGCCAAATCTTTACTCCGGTTTCATACACGAAGCCACTGTTTTTACAGTGGCTTTTCCAAATACAGGGACAGGGTAAAATAATCCCATTACCTTGTCAATAAAAAAAATATTAGTAATGAAAATTTTTCTTGACATGAAACCTGCCTGTTTTATTTTGGTGCCATACAAAAAAAATGTGGGTGAGAAACCGGGAATACAAATTAAAAACAATATGTTGAATCCCGGTTACTGTGTGATCTTAACCCTGTAAAAGGCATGGGGTGCATATGGCAGCAATGGCTGGAACAGTTAGTGGCATTACTAATTATAATTTTTTAAAAAAATAATATAAGGGTATTGACATGGACTCTTTGATAACTAAATTCTGCTCAAAGAGCCCGGAAAGTGAAAGCAGCGGCAGCTCTCACGGACACCGCAACTAAAGAAAACATTCATGACAGTGTCGCACACAGTGCAAATCCGTGCCGGCTTTCACCAAAAACAAACAAGCAAAGAGATAAAGGAGGATGTGCCATGTTTACAAGATTCAGCGATATCGACAGATTGTTTGGAACCATGGATCTGCTGCGGCAGCGGCTGGACAGTTTATCAACCGACTATACCCGTCCTTACGGAACCAGATGGCTTATGGATGAAGGGTTTCTCCGGGGCAATCTGTATCAGAGCGGCGATGGTTTTGAAATGAGACTGGAGGTTCCGGGCATGGAAAAAGAATCTCTGGATGTAAAGATCCAGGGAAATTATCTGGAAATTTCCGGGTCCAGGGACCAGAAACTGCCCGAAGGATACAAAGTGCACAAGACGGAAAGGGTAAACGGGACTTTTTCCCGCAGTTTTACCCTGCCGGATGATGTGGACAGCACCCGGGTGGAAGCTAGCTTGAAGGATGGTATTCTGTATCTGACCCTGCCCAAATCAGAAGCGGCAAAACCCCGGCAGATCACCATCAGCTGATCCCGTTTGTAGAAAATAGTCATGGAACCTGATACCATTGTATAAAGGAGGCCTATCATGGATAAAAAGACTGAAATCGCCAAAAGAGACGATCAGAATATAGAAAAAACCCGGGAACTGTACGAAGTCCCGCCGGCTGTGGACATCTATGAAAATGAAGATGAAATTCTTTTATATGCAGACATGCCTGGTGTGGCAAAGGATGAAATTTCCGTGAACATCGACAACGGGCGGCTGTCCCTGTCAGGAGTACGGAAACTGGAAACCAGCGGTGCAGCATCCTGGGAAGAGTTCGGCAATGTCGAGTTTGTGCGGAATTTTTCCGTACCCCAGACCATTGATGTGGAAAAGGTGAAAGCGGAATTAAAAAACGGGGTGCTTGCCCTGCACATGCCCAAATCAGAGGAAGCCAAACCCCGGCAGATTGAAATAAAGAGCACATAAAAATGCTTGTGCGAAAACAAAGCCCGGAGATGTTGATCCTCCTTTGACATGCCATCATCCCCGACCGGGAAGTCCGCTCCGGGTGGCTTCCCGGTTTTTTTTCTGCTCCAGGCGCTGCACCTGTCAATTGGTTTTGAAAAGGTTTCCGTAAACCAGTCCCACAGCATACTGGCTGTCCAGATACGATGACCAGATATGCACGGGCTGTTTCCGGCCATGGTAATAGATGTGTCCTTCAATAACTGCCACACTGTGCAGGCTTTCATTAAAACCCAGGCCCACATATTTCAAGAATGCTTCTTTTACGGTCCAGTTTGTAAAAACTGCCCGGGCTTCTGCCGGCATGCAGGCGGTTTCCTCGGGGGTAAAAGCGGTCTTCATGAATGAAGCCTCAGGCAGGGCCCCGATTTTTTCAACATCAATACCCAGGCCGATGACCGGATCACGGCTCACGGCAGCAGCTGTATAATCACTGCTGTGGGACAGGGAAATGGGAACCCGGGGAAACTGCGGCAGATAAGGAGCGCCTTTTTCTTTGTAGCCAATCTGGATATCGGCCAGGGACATCTCCGGTTCCAGGACATCTTTTATCAGGGTTTTTACGGCAAACCGGCCGCAGATCCACTCCCGCTGTTTCTTCAATGCCCTGAACCCGTTGACCTGAACCATCTCATCATCCGACAGAAACGGCACCCTGAGCATGGGCTGGCTGAAAATCCGGTTTTTTATGGAGTGGCCATCCGGCTGCATCCCTGAATGAAACACCGCCTCCTGGATATCGGGTATTTTCATGGTCTGAACAATAATCGGTTTTTCAGCGTGTCCGGGCAGCCCGATGGAACGTCTGTGATGGATGTCGTTATATGTCATGGCGAAAAACTGGGCCTCCAGGATTGATTTTGAAAATCATTGCCCAATTGCCGGAAAATGTCAAATCATCGGCATTTTTTTTTGGAAAGGATGAAGGGAGAGTTGCCGGGGGCGGTGTGCGGACCGCCCCCGGGAAAATCCATGACCAAACAATTGCATGGCACGGATCAGTGTCTATTTTACCAGGGCCTTGTGGCTGTCAATCAGATTTCCCACCACATCGGAATCCGCCAGGGTGGAAATATCTCCCAGCTGGTCGAATTCATTGGTGGCGATTTTGCGCAGAATACGCCGCATGATTTTGCCGGAACGTGTCTTGGGCAGGGACGGGGCAAAATTGATGATATCCGGCGTGGCAATGGGACCGATCTCTTTTCTCACGTGCTGTTTGAGTTCTGCGAGCAGTTCCGGGGTGGGCACGGCACTCACATTCAGGGTGACAAAGGCGTATATGCCCTGGCCCTTGATGTCGTGGGGAAACCCGATGACCGCGGCTTCAGCCACCTCAGGGTGGCTTACCAGAGCGGATTCCACCTCAGCCGTGCCCATGCGGTGGCCTGATACATTGATGACATCATCCACCCGGCCCGTTATCCAGAAATATCCGTCTTCATCCCGGCGGCATCCGTCTCCGGCAAAATAGTACCCGTCAAACATCTGGAAATATACCTTTTCAAACCTGTCGTGGTTGTTGTACACGGTGCGCATCTGGCCGGGCCATGGTTCCTTGAGGGCCAGTATTCCGTCGCAGGCACCTTCCAGTTCTTTTCCCTCTTCATTGAGCAGCACAGGTTTAACCCCGAAAAAAGGCAGGGTTGCGGATCCGGGTTTCTGGTCAATGGCATAGGGTAAAGGAGATATCATGATGCCCCCGGTTTCGGTCTGCCACCAGGTGTCCACAATGGGGCAGCGGTTTTTGCCCACATGGGTGTGGTACCAGCGCCAGGCCTCTGGATTGATGGGTTCCCCCACCGACCCCAGAAGCCGCAGAGAAGACAGATCATATTTTTCCACCCATTTTTCTCCCTGGGCCATGAGTGCCCGGATGGCAGTGGGGGCGGTGTAAAACTGGTTCACCTGCCATTTGTCCACCGTGGCCCAGAACCGGCCCGGATCCGGATAGGTGGGCACCCCTTCGAACATCAGACTGGTGGCACCCTGGGAAAGGGGACCATAGACAATATAGGAGTGGCCCGTGACCCAGCCGATATCTGCGGTGCACCAGTAAATGTCTCCGTCATGGTAGTCAAAGATATATTTGAAGGTGGTCCCGGTATAGACCATGTACCCGCCCACATTGTGCTGGACCCCTTTGGGTTTTCCTGTGGAGCCTGAGGTGTACAGGATAAACAGGGGATCTTCCGCATCCATCCATTCCACAGGGCATTCAGGTGACTGGGCATCAGCGGCCTCATGCCACCACACATCCCGTTTGGGAATCATGTCGATGGCAGTTCCGGTGCGTTTCACCACAAAACAGGTGTCCACCTGGTGGCCCCGGTCCCTGCACAGGGCCATGGCCCGGTCAGCCGCAGTTTTCAAGGGAACTGCCTTGGCCCCGCGCATCACCCCGTCCGTGGTCACCAAAACCTTGCACAGGCTGTCCTCGATTCGGTCTGCCAGGGCTTCGGCAGAAAACCCGCCGAACACAATGGAATGAATCGCCCCGATCCGGGCACAGGCGAGCATGGTGGCGGCCAGTTCCGGAACCATGGGCATGTAAATGGCCACCCGGTCTCCTTTTTCCACCCCTTTTTCCTTGAGGGCATTGGCAAACCGGCATACCTTTTCATGGAGCTGTCCGTAGGAGATGGTCAGATCTTCTCCCACCTGGTTGCCTTCCCAGATCAAAGCGGTCTGGTCTTTTCGTTGAGGCAGGTGCCGGTCCAGGCAATTGTAGGCTATGTTGGTCTTTCCGTTGATAAACCACTGAATGGAGACGGGGCCTTTGGACAGATGAAAATTGTATTCCCTGACAACATCCCATTTCTTTTCCCAGTAAAAATTTTCTGCCATGCCGGCCCAGAAAGTATCCGGATCTTCCAGGGATTGTTTGTACAAGGCCTGGTATTCATCCATGGTTTTTATCCAGGCGGTTTTCCGAAATTCGTCAGGGGCATGAAATGTGTACTCGGTCATGATAATCTCCTTTTCCAGATGAGGGGCAGCGAAAATAAGGGGTTATGAAGTTCAGACACAGCAGCAGTCCGGGGTATGTGTATCAGTTTTTTGCAGGCACCGGCACCCCCAGAAACGGGGTTTGGGTGCTGGTTTCAGGCGCCTTTGTCACCAGAGCCAGCACTGCGCCGATCAGCAGCAGGGCTGCTGCCAGGATATATGCCATTGCCGGGCTGTTGGTGTAGGCCACGATCATCTGAGATACCCGGGGAAAGATAAACCCGCCCACACCCCAGGCGGAAAACACCAGGCCGTAGTTGACCCCGAAATTTTTCAGTCCGAAAAAATCCTTGGTAACGGATGGAAAAAGAGACAGGTTGGTGCCGTAGTTAAATCCAATGAAGCTTGCGGCCAGCACCAGGAGAATGACCTGGTCAGGTGCGATGAACATAAGGGAAAAAATAATAAGGGCCTGGAAGCTGAGCATGATAAACAGGGTGTTGGCCCGGCCGATTTTGTCGGACAACATTCCTGCGACCACCCGTCCCGAGGCATTGCCTACCGCCATGAGTGCCACCACGATCCAGGCCATGGTCCCCATGCCGGATTTCGCCATGCCGGCCACACTGCCGATGATCATCAGCCCTGCTCCAGACCCTACGCAGAACATGATCCACAGTTTGAAAAAGGTGCCGGTTTTCATCATTTCCGCCGGAGAAAAATCAATGCCCGCGGGTGCGGCAGGTGTTGTGGCCGTGGCCCGGGCATCCGGATGCACATATCCTGCCGGCGGGTTGATCAGAAACTGGGCCAGAAAACAGACCACCACCAGAAAGGCCACCCCGAAAATGAGCATGGACTGGCTCAGTCCGAACCGGGAAATCAGCCAGGTGCCCAGAGGGGCGATATACACAGATGCCAGGCCGAATCCCGCCACCACAATGCCGGCGATCATGCCGGTTTTTGCCGGGGGGAACCATTTGATGGCCGGTGGGGTGGCAGATGCATACCCAAACCCGAGACCAGCACCCATGAGGACCCCGAATCCCAGGATCCAGACGATCCAGGAGGTGGAAAATGCAATGAGAATAAGGCCGGCCCCGGTCAGGACACCCCCTATGATGGCTGTCATTTTTGGTCCTGTTTTGTCCTGGACCCGCCCGGCCAGAATCATGGCAAAGGCAAATACCAGACAGCACACAGCATATGGGTCGTTCAGAGCGGCCAGGCTCCAGTCAAAGCGGCCGTCTCCTGCGACAATAGATTCTTTTATGGATTCTTTGAAAATACTCCAGGTGTATAAAATACCCAGGGCCAGGTTGATGCCCAGTCCGGCAAATGTGACCCGCCATCCAATGTTTTTTACCTCTTTCATGATGTACTCCTTGTTGAAAACTGGTTTGCGGTGCAGGTACCATGCTTTTGCCTGCGTCCTGAAAGTCATTCATTTTTTATAAGAGCAATCAGCGTGCCACAGGATAAATATTCTTTAATATATTGATTTAATTAGATAATTTATATGAAATGGGTAATTCTGCCAAGGCGGGGGTTCTACAACAAAAATTGTACAAAACAGGGGGTCTGCACATACAGAGGGGTGGGGCAAAGGATATGGGCGGCATTACAACCTTGGTTGTGGATACAACCCTGGTTGTGACATTTTCGGGTTTCTGCCGGCGGAACCCCGGGGTCGGCTAGCACAAACCAGCCCCCTTACATCTGCACCGGTGTGCCCATTATTTTCGTATCTTCTGGAGCCGCTTGCTCAAGGCCTGCTGGGAGATGCCCAGGATTTTGGCGGCAGCCGACTGGTTGCCCCCGGCCTGTTCCATGGCTTTTTCCACCAGGAGATTGGACGCCTGTTTCAGAGTGGGCAGGTTTTTGCCGGTTTCCAGGGCATGGGAGCCGTCCCCGGAGGTGTCTTTTTTTTGGATCAGATCCAGTCCCTTAAACAGGTCCGCGGTGATGGGACCTTTTTTATACCGGGACAGGGCATCATGGACCATGGATTTGAGTTCCCTGATATTGCCCTTGAAAGGATAAGATTCCATCTGTTCAATCAAGGTCTTGGGAATATCAGGAATGGGTTTTTCCAGCTCCACCGCTGCCTGGCACACAAATCGGTCCAGCAGAAGGGGCAGGTCCAAAAGACGTTCCCGCAGGGGCGGCAGGGTCAGGGTATGTGTGGAGAGGCGGTAAATGAGATCTTTTCGGAATTTTCCCTGCTTTTCCAGGGCCCAGAGATCCTGGTTGGTGGAGGTGATGATCCGGGCATCGGAGTGTCGGGTTTTATCAGATCCCAGTGCCAGGTAGTCACCCTCCTGGAGCAGGCGCAGCAGTTTGACCTGGGAGGTCATGGCCAGGTCTCCTATTTCATCCAGAAACAGGGTGCCGCCGGCTGCCTGTTCAATGAGGCCGGACCGGGCTTTGTCCGCACCGGTGAAGGCCCCGGGCACATGGCCGAACAGGGTGTCGGAAAACACATTGTCATCCAGGCCGGCCACATTCACCACCACCAGTCTGCCTTTGCGGCTGCTCAGATCGTGGATGCACTGGCCGATCAGTTCCTTGCCCACCCCGGTCTCACCGCAGATAAGCACTGGCTGCAGGGACGGGGCAATAGCTTCCACATAATGGAAAATGGCATGCATTTTCCTGTCCTGGGTGATGATGTGCCGGAAAGCGGCCGGATTTTTGATCTGGGCGAACAGGTCCTGGTGCAACGGCTTTTTGCCGGTCTCCCCGGTCTCTTCCATGGCCAGGGCCTGCTTGACCGCTGCCACCAGCCGGTCTTCCTCCACCGGTTTGACCACATAATCCAGGGCCCCGATTTTCATGCACTGCACAGCCGTGTCCACTTCAATGGTGCCGGTGAGCACAATCACGGGAATCCGCGGCCAGGTTTTCCGGATAATCTTGAGGAGCCTGCCCCCGTTGATGTGGGGCATGTTCAGGTCCAGGAGAATGAGGCAGGGGATCTCCCGCTCCATGTGACGGATCACATCTCGGGCATCATTGATGGTGATGATATTGGCAAACCCGGCCATACGCAGCGTGGTGTCCACTGCCACCAGGATTTCAGGTTCATCATCCACTACCAGGATGGGTTTATCCATTGCCGTATTTTCCATGTTCTTTTTATAATTTATTTTTCTTTGCAGGGCAAGCGGATACTGGCGGTAAACCCCAGCCCCGGCTCAGATGAAAATTCCAGAATTCCCTGGAGATCGGAGATAATTTTTTCCGAAATAAAAAGTCCCAGCCCGGTGCCGCCGTCATCCCTGCGGGTGGTGAAAAAAGGGTCGGTTATTTTTTCCAGTATTTTGGGCGGCACTCCCGGACCGGTGTCGGAAATATCTATGAACACCACGTTTTTGTGCTGGTTTGTCCCTGTTTTGATCTTAATGGCCTGGTCAGGCTTTTCAAGGGCCTGGGCTGCATTCACCAGCAGGTTGATGATCACCTGCTGCAGTTTCTGAAAATCTCCGGACACCTGGGGCAGGTTTTTTCCATAAATGACCGACACCCGGGAGGTGGCTTTTTTGAGCACGGTATGGGTCAGGTCCAACGATTTTTCCACTACCTGGTTGATGTTGATCTCCCGGGTGTTTTTCTGGTCCCGGCTGTCTGCCGGCCGGGAAAAGTCCTTGAGATCGGAAATGATCTGTTTGATCCGCGCTGATGAATCCAGAATGGCTGCCAGCATGAGCTGGATGCGGCTGCGCAGGTCCGGGTAGGCCATATTGCAGACCCGGGCATCAGGATGCCGCGCAAAGTGGTCATCCAGCACCGGAATAAAGGCTTCAAAAGATTTTTTCAGGTTCGGGGCGTTGAGCATCAGGGTGGTGGCTGGATTGTTCACCTCATGGGCAACCCCTGCCACCAGGATGCCTAAAGATGCCATCTTGTCCGCCTGGACCAGCTGCTTTTCCTGGAGTTCAGACCGGGCCATGGCCGCCAGTTTTTCTTTTCTGGAAGCTGCCGCAGCCCAGATGATATAGCCGGACAAAAGCAGGACCACCCCCATGATTCCGGCACAGGTAATGGCCAGCTTCCTGGTGACTGCGGAGATTTCCGCTTTGACATCCGCCACATAGATGCCGGTGCCGATGATCCACCCCCAGGGTGCAAACGCCTTGACATGGGAAATCTTGGGCACGATGTGTGCAGAGTCCTCTTTCCACTGCCACAGGTAATCCACAAACCCGGATCCGGACTTTCGGGTGATCTCCACCATCTTCGAAAACAAAGGATTGCCTGCCGGGTCGGTGAATTCTGTCACGTTTTTGCCCTCCAGATCCGGCCGGTAGGGATGCATGATCATCACCGGGGTGTCGTCATTGATCCAGAAATAATCCTTGCGGTCATCTCCGTAACGCAGCTGTTCCAGCAGGGCCACAGCCGCCTGCTGTGCCTGGTCCACAGAAAGCACTCCCCGGGCGGCCTGGTTGTGAAAAAAATCCAGCACTGACCAGGCGGTTTCCGTCAGGTGCCGGGTGGTCTCGCGTTTACCATCCATCATGGAAGCCTCCATTCTGGGAAGGATGAACAAAAAAATGGTGAGGATAAACAAAATAATGGTCAGGGCCACCGGTATGATGATTCTCACCGGCAGGGCCTGAAACGGACTGGCACTGGTATTGGGAAAACTGGTTGTGGCCACTGTTATGCTCCTTTGTATTTTCAGGGTACCATAAACCGGGTTCATATAAATTTCAAGCAGTTGTCATTTCATCATTATAAGAAGACCTCTCCGGCAGCAAACAGGCCATATGCTGTCCTCCTGCCGCCTGCCTCTGGTATAATGCAGTTGCATTGTGCTGGTTTGTGATTATTTTCTTTAAATGTTACCCCCTGGGTTTGTCCAGGCCGAGCGGGCAGGTAACTTCACGGTAAGTTATTTAATAGGAATAAAACAGGGTTGTATGAAAAAACAGATAACCAATAGAGGAGGCAGATAATGAAGCGTTTTACCTGTATAATGATAATGGCCGGTTTTTTTCTAATGGCTGCAGCAGGACCTGCTGCCCTTGTTTATGCATCATCCTGCGATCAGGAGAATTATAAGGCGTCCGGCGGACACACTTTGTTCGGCCAAGATTTCTCTGATATGGATATTGATGGAGATGACAGCCTGAGCTTTATGGAATTCCAAAAAGTATTCACATCAACGGAGCAAAAAGCCTTTGACCGTCTTGACAGTGATGATAACGGCACGTTGAGCCGTGAGGAATGGCACCAGTTCAAAGAAATGCACAAAGGAATGGGAAAAAAGTACCACCATAAGAACAAGAAACGATATCATAAGGAAAAACTTCCTGATGCATCAGAATTCAATGCCCATTTTCCAGACATGGACAGTGACCATAATGACCAGGTGACTTTTGATGAATTCACTGCATATTTTTCAGATGCACCTGATAAACAAAAAGTGTTTAATGCTGTTGACCTTGATGAAAGCGGCACCATAGATCATGGGGAATGGCATGCATTCAAAGCTGCGCATGAATTGAAGCACATGGATTGATATCATCCAGTCCAGGGGGTGAATATTATGACCAACCTTGATTTTGACAGGGTGGCAGATCAAGCCTGTCCCCTGGCACATCACTTCATGCAGGAAGAGAAGTCTTCTTCAGGCCGGAGGTAAGCAGTTTGGGAAGGCTGAACCGGGAAATGTGGTCCAGGCAGACCGGCCGGCCTGATATGATGCTGTCGGCTGCGGCAACGCCGCTCTGGATGGCGGCATGAATTCCTTCTCCCATGTCAATGGTGGACAGGCCGGCGGCATCCCCCGCAAGGAACACATTTTCCCGTCCCAAATCAACCGGTTTGTGCCGCAGAAAGTAGGTATGTCCCCTGGGACTTTCGGGATGGTGATTCACAAAGCCCTGCTGTAAGAGCCGGTGGATAAAATTGCGCCAGTGCTTCATGATGGTGGTTCCCCGGGAGGCCAGCCTATGCTGTTTGCCGCCGATACCGATATTGATCCATCCGCCTTTCTTGGGCAGGTACCAGCAATATCCGGGCAGGCCCTGGTCCAGATACCATATATGGCATTCCGGAATCCGGCAGGGGGCCTGAAACTCTTTTTCAACCGCAGATATCAGAGCCCGGTCCGGACGGAGCTGCAAAGGATCTTCAAAAGTCCGGCGGACCGGACAGTGGGTGCCGCCGGCCCCGACCAGATACCGGCATGCAAACTGATCATCTATCACATACCAGGAACCGTCTTTCCGGATTTTTCCGACCTGATGGGTATGTACCGGCACTTCTGCCCTGCGGATCAGCCAGTTGTCGAATTCACACCGTCTTACTGCATACTGCCGGGTTTTAACAGGTATCCTGGTTCCAAAGAGGTGAAAGTGAATCCGGTCAAGTCGGGTCAAGGGATAAGGATAGGTTTCAGGGGAACATGCCAGGGAGTTAAAAACATCCGGTGAAATCCATCCGGCGCAGAGCTTTGTCCTTGGAAATACTTTTTTGTCCAGGATCCTGACATCCACACCGTTTTTTTTGAGATGTGCCGCACAGGCTGCCCCGGCCGGGCCCCCGCCCACAATGACCACATCCGCCTGAACCATGGCCGGTCTCATGAGATCCGGCAGTCCGGTCCGGGGCGGCCGCGCCGGGTCAGGGCAATCTGCCACAGCTGGAGTGCCCTTGCCCGGAATGCACCGGCACAGCTGAGCAGATAATATTCCCACATCCTGTAAAACCGGTCCCCGTAAAGGTCCCTGAGCCGGGGCCAGGCCGCTTTAAAATTCTGGTGCCAGGCCATCAGGGTTTTGTCATAATCTTCTCCGAAGTTGTGCCAGTCCTCCATGACAAAAATGCCTTCCATGGCCTGCCCCAGGGCGGCAATGGACGGCAGAACGGAATTGGGAAAAATGTATTTTGCGGTCCAGGGATTGCAGATCGTAGTGGTTACATTCCCCCCGATGGTGTGTATGAATGCGAGGCCGTCCGCCTTGAGCAGACGGTGTGTCAGTTCCATATAGGTCCGGTAGTTTTTGAATCCCACATGTTCCATGAGGCCGATGGACAGGATGCGGTCATAGGTGCCTGAGGCATTCCGGTAATCGTCCAGCCGGATATCCACGGGCAGGCCTTTGCAGTAATCCCTGCCGAATTCAGCCTGTTTCTTTGACACGGTAAAACCGGTCACAGACACCTGGTATTTTTCGGCAGCATACCGGGCAAATCCGCCGAAGCCGCAACCCAGTTCCAGAATGGTCATCCCCGGAGTCAGTCCTATTTTCTTGCAGATCAATTCCAGCTTTGCTTCCTGGGCCTCTTCCAGATTTTCGGCATCTTTCCAGTATCCGCAGGTGTACTGCATCCGTTTGTCCAGCATGTTCCGGTACAGGTCATTGCCGATGTCATAATGGTGTTTGCCCACTGCAAATGCCCTTTGAATGGTCTGCAGGTTGAATATCTTTGCCATAAGGGCATTACAGGCTGTCATCCGGTCCTGTTTGACCTGGCCGGGAATATCGGCACGGAGTGTTTTTTCTATGAACGTGTCCAGGGCCGGACATTCCCACCATTCATCCATATAGGACTCGCCCATCCCCAAGGCCGGAGACGCCAGAACCCGCTGATAGAATTTATCGTTTTTAACCTGGATATCAAAGGGCCGGTCTCCGTTCACACGGATCCCGGCTTTGGTCATCATATCTGAAAAGACTTTTTCTGCCTGGGCCATCTTCATCCTGTTCCTCCATATATACACGATTGGTTCGGGTAAAGAAGCAGTTGGCTGTTTTATAGCGGATATGGCGTGAAGAATCAAGACACAGATGTAACCCGGATAAATATGGGTGGTTGTGGGTAACGGCGCCGATCATTAGATTTTTTAATCCTCCAATATAAAATGGGGGATGAATCTGGAATCCATCCGGTCAGGGGGAACTGTGCCGTATTCTTCCTGGATTTCAGAAATCAGATCAAGGAGTATTTCTGCCACCGGGCCCGGCAGCTCTGCTGTGTCATCCAGGCCGCTGGCCTGTGCCGCCCAGAGGATCAGGTCCCCAAGTCTGGGATCGCCCGTTTTATCAGTGACAACAGTGGATTTTTTGCTGCTGCCTGTTGATCCGGCGGCCTTTTCTGAAAACAGGGCCATGAAAAATGGTTTGAACGTGTCGGTTGGGATAGGGGACAGGTCTTTTCCAAGGCCCAGGCGCTCCTTTGCCCAGAGAGTGAGAATAAGGCTCTTGTAAGTGAGGACCCCTTTTTGAAAAGAGGCAAGGTCCGGTTCCAGGTGTGTCAGCAGCCGGTCCAGCCCCATTATCTGGTCCAGGGCCTGTCTGGTTTTTTTGATATCAGCTAAAGCAGCAAAATGCCGGTACAGTTCGCCGGATGCATAATTGTCGAAATACAGGGGCCGGTCCAGAAACACACCCCCCATGACCCCGAGAAAATGTTCCCCCAGAAAGCTTAAGGGCAGGTTCTTTTCCTGGATATAACTGTTTTTATACCAGGATTTTACCTTTGTCTTGAGCTGGATGCCGGCCCGGGAACCGGTCCTGAAGAGATCTTCCAGATAATAGGTCTGTATGAGGTCTGCGGCAGCTTCCTGGCTGATATTTTCCTGCAGAATGGTTTCCAGCCCCAGGCTCAGGTAGGCGGCTGCCTTGTGGATGGTTTTCTCCATAGTTTCTTTGTCCCGGATTTTCTGCCGGTCAGCAGATATGATCTTGTTGACCAGTGCGGCAAGCTCAGATTCCAGGGTGAAGGCAAAATCAGAGGGCAGCAGGACAAGGCTTTTGACAAACAGGTGCTGTCCGGACAGAAACCGGGTAAAACACTGGGGGGGCAGGGGCAGTTCCGGGTCAAAGGTGTCAGGGCCGAACACCTGGGTTCTGGGGCGTTTCCTCAACGATGCGAGATCTGTGGGCTGGTAAATGCCGATGGCTTCATGCACGGGCAGAAATCCTTTTTCCGCCAGGCGGATATTTTTCAGGCGGTACTGTTCTTCTTCGGTTTCTGCAGGCAGGGTGCTGAGGGTTTCCAGCAGCAGGCCGTGGAACACGGACAGATCCATATCCGCCAGTTTTCTGACCATGGCATCAATGAGTTCCGACGCCTGGACTTCTTCAGATAAGGGGACATCAGTATCTGTGTCAGGTCCAATATCTTGTTTTGTTTCAGGAAACCGGAAATAGAACTTATCGTCCAGGGTGGTGTAATCTTCAAATTCCGATGGTGGAACTTCATCATGCTCCCGGATTGTGATATCCATGTGCTGGAACAGATAAAATTCAAAATAATCGGGTTTTTCCATGATGATCCACCGCAAAAAGCGTTCCGGATCGGCCTGGAAAAGCAGGTCAAAGGCCCGGGTCATTATTTTTGTGTTGAGACGGTCTCCATCCCACACCTCCACATCCAGGATGTATTCCCACTGGTCAGATGCGGCCAGGGACAATATGGGTATAAAATCGGAAGGCCCGATTTTGTGCATGAGAAAATACAGGTCCTGGTCCGGGAAAGACTGGACCAGTGTGGCCGGACTCGGTGCATCCAGTATGGTATCCAGGGCGGTTTCCGCATCCAGGTCCAGGATTTCTTTTCGGTGGGAGCGCAGTTTGAGTTCCCGGTTCTGCAGATTGGCCAGGTGGTGGTCAAAGGGTTTGGTCATGGGTTTGTTTCCAGTGCTTTGCTGCAGATGGACACATAGTGCCTTACATCTGCAAATTGGTTGAAAGAAGACAGGCAGTTCAGAGCGGCGCGAAATTTTTTCTGGTTCATCAGGCAGATGCCTTTACACAGGCTCAGATCCTTGCTGCCGGCAAAATGTGTCAGACCCTGATCCAGCACCTGCAGGGACTGGTCAAACCGTCCCAATTTCTGCAGCAGCATGCCCAGGCCCAGAAATGCCCTGAAATCCGGATGATAGGTCAGGGCTTTTTCAAAAAGTATCCTGGCGGTGTATTCCGAATCCTGCACCCGGCCATCCTCTGCATAGGCCCCGTGGGAAAAGGTCATGGCCAGCCTGGAGAGAAAATCTGCATGGCACCGGTACAAGGAGGGGTCATCAACAAGGGCAATGTTGGCGGCAAAGTCTGACACATGGGTGTAAAACGCCTGGCGCAGGGTATCACCGAATGCTTTTACCTGTGAAAAATCCAGGGTGTCATCCACTGCAAACCAGGGCAGGTCTTCCATTTTTTTGTGCCAGATCTCCTCTGCCACCCATCCTTTTTTTCTGGCCCAATCATACAGCCCTGTGCCGGGAAACACCACCAGCATGTAAAAAACAGCCCCTAAAGGCTGCAGATTCATGAGCAGATCAATGCTCTGGTTTATGGTATCTGCAGTTTCACCGGGAGAACCGTAGATAAAATAGGCTCTTGGCACAATCCCGTGGGCCGCTGTCCAGCGGAATGCCTGGACAGCAAGGTGGTTGGAAACCGGTTTGCCCAGACGTTTTTTTATGGCATCAGCGCCGGATTCCACGCCAAAGCTGATCTGTATGCACCCGGCTTTGCGCATCCAGGCCAAAAGCTCCGGATCCACATGGTCCACCCGGGAGATGGCGTTCCAGGTGATGGACAGATCTGCTGCAATCAGTTTTTTGCACAACAAGATCACCCGGTCTCTGTCCATGGTAAAGGTGTCATCGGAAATGTAGAAATGGGAAATGCCTTTGCCGGCAAGGACCTTGATTTCATGGGCAAACCAGTCGGCAGAGTGGCTCCGCACCTGGCGGGTGCCCCAGAATTTTGGGGATCCGCAGAAGGTGCAGGCACCGGGGCACCCCCGGGACATGGCCAGGTGCTGGAACCCAAAATACCTGGATGGATGGACCAGCTGGTCCAGATCCCGGATCAAAGAAGGATTCCCCGTGTCTTTCAGGCGCGGACCGTCCCGGAATACCAGTCCCGGTATCTTCCGGACATCTGACGTATCTTTTTGTGCCAGGGTCTTTGCCAGGGACAGGCAGGTTGTTTCCCCTTCTCCCTTGACAATGAAATCAACGGCTGAACAGGCAGCCAGGATATGCTCCGCCATAAAGGTGGCGCCCGGCCCGCCCATCATGATCCAGGTGCGGGGCGCCGGAGCTTTTGCCGTCCGGGCAAGGGACATGGCGGAAAACCGGCTGGCACTGGTCACGGAAAATCCGATGATATCGGGTTTTTCCTTTTGGAGGGTGGTTGTGAAGACCAGTTCGGGATCTGTTATCTGAGCCTGTGCCAGGTTGAGAATGGCGGCGTCAAATCCGGCATCCAGCAGCTGGGCAGCCAGGTAGTAAAGCCCTATGGGCACCACCTGCGCATCCGTGTCTGTGACCCGCTGGTCCAGGCATGCCGGGTTGACAAACAATATCTTCACAATACCGCCTTCATGGCAATCCAGCCTTGTGGGAAAGACAACACACCTTAGAAGGTTTTGAATATGAGTTCCCGGGTGTTTCTTTTGGGCACATGGTGAATCTGGTTTTCATCCCTGAAATATTTGATACTCCCGTCCGGTCCCACCGGGTCAATGACCGCTTTTTCCGCAGGTTTGCCCAGGGCCACCACCAGCTTGACCTCCAGGTGGTCGGGGACATCCAGAAACGGTTTGAGTTTTTTGATATTTATGGCCCCGAACATGCAGCCGGCAAGGCCTTTGGCCCGGGCCCCCAGCAAGATGGTCTGGGCTGCTATCCCATGGTCACACCAGAACTTGTCGGAAATGGTATGGTCCCCTAAGATAACAATATAGGCAGATGGCTGTTCTGCCGGTTCCGGCCCGGGCCAGTCCGTAAGATAGGCAGCCCAGCCCAGGCAGGAAAAAATATCTCTGTTTGTCTGTACCTCTGTGGAAAGGATATATTTCAGCGGCTGGTTGTTGGCGGCTGACGCGCAGTGCCGGGCCAGATCAATCAGGTCTTTCAATTCATCCATGGTGATGCGATGAGCATTGTCAAACCTGCGGCAGGACCGGTTTTCCTTTACCAGGGCGGTAAATTCTTCAAAGGTTGTCATGGCAGTATCATCCTTTTTTGCATGCCACCTGTTCAAACCGGGGCATGTTGATGTCGATCCATTCCAGGATCTTGTCCATTTCATCGGCCACCTGTTTCAAGGCTTTTCCCCGGTGGCTCACCCGTGCTTTTTCTTCCATGCGCAGCTGGGCAAAGGTTTTGTCATATGCCGGAAAATAAAACAAAGGATCATACCCGAACCCGTTTTCCCCGGCCGGCTTTCTTGTGATGATGCCCTGGCAGGATCCCTCGTATGTCAGGGCCGCCCCTGTGGGCACAGCAATGGAGATGACACATGTAAATGATGCCTTCCGGTTTTCATGATGTTCCAGATCTGTCAGCAGTTTGGCCACGTTATCGGCATCTTTGGCGTCTTTTCCGGCATACCGGGCGGAAAAAACCCCGGGTGCGCCGCCAAGGGCCTCCACGCAAAGGCCGGAATCATCTGCCATGGCAGGATATCCCAGAACGCGTGCGGTAAATGATGCCTTTTTATAGGCATTATCGTCAAAGGTGTCGCCGTCTTCAATGACTTCGGGAATAGGACCGAAATCATTGAGATTTTTGATGTCCAGGGGGAACCCCTTCAATAGGTCCTGGATCTCCCGGGTTTTGCCTTTGTTGGTGCTGGCCAGTACCAGTATCTGTTTCAATGGTTTTCTCCTGTGTATTATATAGTGATGTCTGATTCATATTTTTAAAAACATAAGACCGGGCCGGGACTTTGTAAAGACAGGCTTTTTTGATTTGTTGACCTGCGGCAGCCACAGGGTATCTTGTAAAATAATCCGGCACATGATTACAGGTTGTCAGCACAGGATCTACAGATTTGATGACAGGGCCAGCACATTTTTGTTGATGGCAGCCTGAGTGCCCGGATGAACATAATCATGGTGCTGCTCTTCAAAGGCAAGGTATACCAGCATGGCGTGTACAGGCTCTATCTGCATCTGAGACAGGGCAGGCAGATGGTCTTTCAACGGTTTTGACAGGCCGGCCAGAAGGACACGGATGCTCTGGACAGCTTCGGTGGCCGGCAGTGTCACCGGTACATGGATGTGAGTGCCGATTTTTTGTTCCAGCACAGGATCAGGCTGGCTGGCGGTCAGCTGGGCGGCCAGGCGTAAAAAAATGCGGGGCCTGATTTTAAAGGCAGGTGCCCAGAAAAACAGGGCCTGGTTTTCCCATTCAGGCTGCAGGGACCGGGGCAGATTGCCCAGCCGGACAAGATCTGCATAGGAGGACAGAGAAAATGTGGAGATCCTGGTGGAGATTTTCCAGAAAGGCACCATGACATCAGTGTCACGGCCGGGGCGGGCACAGGCGAATCTCACCCTGGCCAGCTGACTGTTCCGTGCTTTCCACAGGCTGTGGCAATTCCGGCATACCAGCACCAGAGAATCACGGCTGCCTTCAAGGTCCCATCCGCATGCCGGACACAGGCCCGGAACAAAAAGGGTCTGTTTTTCCGGCCGGCATACCTGCAGTGATTGCAGCGTGCGGTCTGATTCCAGGACAGATCCGGATGGGCGGTTCAGAATGGCATCCACCAGGACCCCGTCTTTCTCATAAAACGGAGAATAGATCAGGCTGCAGGTTTCGCCGATGTCTTCTGTAAAACCGGAAACCGGTTTCTCCTGGATACGGGAACGGAGATGTTTTGTCCGGCCCAGGATGGTGTTTGCATCAGCCGGCCGGAAAAATCTGCCCCGGGTTTCAGGTGTGATCTGTTTCAGGGGCAGGGCCTGGGACCGGAAACCCAGAGAAAACGGCAGGTGAGAAGAAAATTGCTCTAAGGCAATGGCGGAAATGTCCAGAAACTTGTGTGTCACCCCCTGTGGTCCGCAGGTGTAGCGCACTCCTTTGAACCGCCAATAGGGAATATATACCAGGTCTTCGTCATCAGGGGCCTCTGGATGTGCCCTTGCAGGGGGTGATCTGGAAAACATGTACCGGGGAAATCCCTGCCGGCAGATGCACGATTTTACCCGGCAGTATTCACAGACAAAAAACAGGGTGTCTTCATCCAGGACAATGGGGGCTCCGCACTGGGGGCATTGATGGGAAACCCGGAAACTAATGTTTTTCTCCGCACTGGTTGCAGAAGACAGCCTCCTGCAGGTTTTCAGCCCCGCAATGGGCACAGAACCGGGATACAGGCTTATTTTCTACCATGTTGCCGCACCTGGGGCAGAAACGGGCCCCGGGGGTGAGGTTTTTGCTGCAATGGGCACATTTTTCAAATATCACCTGCTGGTGTCCACAGGCAGGGCAGAAATTGGCATCCACCGGAACAGGATGACGGCATTCCGGGCACGCCGTTGTTGCAGATGGTTCTGTTTTTTGATTTTCCGGTGGATGCAGGTGCCTGGCAAACATGCCCGGCAGCATAACCCCCAGCCCCATTCCCATGCCGGCCTGGGCCCCGCCGGCAGCCGTGCCGTCCGGATTGTCGGCAATTTTTTCCATGGCCATGGCGGTTTTCATCTGCATAAGCTTGTTCATGTCGTCAAACACCCCCAAACGGCTTTTGTCGTCTATGGCCTTCTGCACCTCAGGGGGTGGTGTGATGGCATTGATAAACAGCTGGGTCAGGTGCAGGCCGAACCGGGAAAAATCTTCTTTAAGCCGTCCGGCCAGGCCTTCGGCCAGTTCATCGTACCGGGCAGGCAGGTCAAAGACGGTGGCGATCTCTTCTCCGATATAGTCATTGAACCGCGAGACCACCACCTGATTGAGATATTCTGCCACTTCCTGTGTACTGTATATGCCTTGGGTACCCACCAGGCGGTTGACAAACAGCACCGGCTGGACAATTTTGAGATTGAACACCCCAAATGCCCGGAGCCGCACCAGTCCGAGTTCCGTGTCTTTGAACGCCACCGGGTCCCGGGTGCCCCACTTGAAATTGGTAAAGGTTTTCAGGTTGGTAAAGTAGACCTCAGCCCGCAGGGGGCTGTTGAATCCCCAGGGAAGGCTCAGGATCTTTGTGAGAATGGGGATGTTGGCGGTTTTCAGGGTATGGCGGCCCGGGCCGAATGCCCCCACCGCCTTGCCGCTGTAAAAAAATACCGCTGCCTGGCTTTCCCTGACCACCAGCTGTGCCCCGTACTTGATATCAGCCGACCCCTGTTCCGGCAGCCGGTGGACCAATTCCTGTCCGGTTTCATCAAACCATTCCAGCAGTTCGAGAAACACAAGGTTGTTGGTTCCCATAGAAAATCTCCTTCTATCCAATTGAAACGCAGTGAAATGACCATTCTTACCCAAGCTTATATTCGGCCTGTAATATAATCAAGCTGATACCGCCTGATATATATAATTAACGCGGGAAACCCGCAACCCAATTGCCCTTTCTCATTTTCTTGTTTTTCTTGACAGAAACTGAGATGTAAGGCACTAATCGATATTTAGGGAGCGGAATAGTTTTTCCCTTTGCGCGTGCTGCTGTCATCTATTTTTGTTTCAAAAATAGAAGTTTTCAAAGGTCAGCTATTCCGCAAGCATTATGCTTTTCCCAATTGAAAATACCATTTATTGGATTGTAATGGTATCTATTATTTTTTCGGGTTGTGTAATTCGCGGTGCTGCCTCTGATTGTCATGATTGCTTTTCCTCCTTCCTGAATGATTTTTTTTGGTGGGGTCTTAGAAAACTCCAGAGGAGGTGGCGCAGAGGATTCACCAGCCAAACATGCTTTCAGTATAACGGCAAACCTGTGGCAGGCATCATAAGATGCTCACCAAAATACTCGGCACTGCTGTATTTGGCATGATCATTCCAACGATTCGACCATGTTTCCTTCAGCTTGTCGGGGGGGTATCGATCACACACTCCCACTGGCTTTGGGTAGGTATGCAGAATCCCGCTATCTCCAAAGCAGCCGTCGGTTTTGCCACTGTCCAGCAGCTCTGTCCAGTCTGCAGTTCCTTTCGGATCCTGTCCATGGGACTTGTTGAGTGTGTTAAGACAAATATGCGCAATAAAGGCCTGATTGGGCGTAAGCACCGCATCGAAATATTGTTTGGCTGCCTCGCTTGGCTGGTCTCTCCTCTATTTTTCTCTATCATGATCAATTTTCATAGCATTTTTCCAGCAAAATATTTTTTGCTTCATTGTATAAATTATATATAATAGTTACTGGAGGGTTGTCATAAACGTTATAATTAGTACCAAAATTCCTTGCAATAGTATCATTACTTTTTATCTCTATAAC
>DATFKQ010000148.1:0-6346 GCA_035268565.1 Desulfotignum sp.
GTCCTATTACCGGGACCAGGTGGCGCGGTTTGAAGAGCACGCCCGCTCTTTGTGACAAGATCACTGCAAAGACACAAACCCTGTATCGGACGGCTTTACAGTGATTTGTTTTTCTAAAACCACGAAGGACACGAAGCGCACGAAGATGCCGTTTCTTCGTGCGCTTCGTGTCCTTCGTGGTGTAATAAATTGATGTAAAGCCTACAGCCTGATGGGCAGAAACACCATCCCGGCGGCCTGGTGAACGGTCCTGGTTATCATGCGCCCGCTGCGGGACGCCACAATCCGGGCCATGGTGTCCTGCAGGGAAATAAGCTTGCCGAAAAGACGCTCAAAACTCAGGTTCCGCACCGGCTCGGCGCACTGGTTGGTTGCCAGAAACAGGCTGCCGTCCGTGTCTTTTCTGTGGGACAGCCGCCACACCAGGATTTCAATGTTTCTGGCGCTGTTGTACAGGTTCTGGGCATCTAAAAAATCCAGGGCATACAATTCGCATTTTCCGGCATAGGATTTGTGGATCATGGTGTACAGTCCCAGAACAACCGCGTATACCCGGTCTCCTGTATAGGCCGGATCAAACCCCTGCAACATCATATCCACTTCCTTTACAGCTTCTGAATCGTTGGAAAACAGGGGAGGGGGACATTGAAATATCTGATTTATCCGAGAATCGATGGTGGCACCCGGGGTTTTCAAAAGCTCTGCGGAATTCATGTTATAGAGCTTTTCCGTCAGGGTTTTGAGCAGGAAAACCGTCTGTTCCAGATGGATGTCTGCCGTGACATCCATGTCGGTTTTGGCCAGATCCTGTAGTTTGAAATCGGAAGAGGATGCACATCCGCTCATCAGACAGAGAACCAGACAAACAAAAGAGCAGGCAGCCGTTTTAACTGCCTTGACTGTTTTCCCCCGCCTTAACTGCCTTAACCGCCTTAATTGCATTAACTGCCTTAAGCGGCGTTTCCTGCTTTGTATTCCTGCACAGCCTGGTGCATGGTTTTAACTGCCAGCTGAATGCAGTGGTGCTTTTTTTCAGGTATGTTTTCAAGCCGTTTAAACACATCTCCGTCGTTAATGGCCAGTGCATGGTCAATGGATTGGCCTTTGATCAGGTCCACCACTGCCATGGCAGCGGAAATGGCACCGGCGCATCCGGTGATCTCATAGCGGACATCCTGTACAATATTGCTGTCATCCAGTTTCAGGTAGACTTTCATGATATCACCGCAGGACCCGACTTTTTCAGATACCTGGCTGGCATCCTGGATAAAACCCATGTATTTTTTTTCAAGAAAGTAGGTGATTGCCGGGTCTGCGTATCCTGCTTCAGACAGCATTCTGCGCTGGGAATTTATGGTATCGGTTTCAGTGGTCACGTATGGGGTTTCCTTAAAATTTGTTTATACATCAGTACCATGGTGTGTGTTTAGATTATAATCCGTGTCATAAAATAACGGAATTTGCTTTGATGTCAAGAAAAATGCATGAAGATTGCCATATCCCCGGAAATAGTGCTTGTTAATCTAAACAGTTATGGTATGGTGAAAATGATTGTTTCAGCTGGCGGACCATTTACGCTAAGTTTAGGCTAAGTTCCCGATACCATGGAACGTTTGACCGCGCACAATATAGATTTTCATTATCATCTTGGCATACAGAAAAAGGAGATCCCGTCATGAAAGAGCTGATCAAATACATTGCCCAGTCACTGGTTGATGATCCGGAAAAAGTGGATGTCCAGGAAATCAAGGCCCAGCAGACCCTTGTTCTGGAGCTTCGGGTCGCAAAAGAAGATCTGGGAAAAGTCATCGGTAAAAAAGGGAGAACCGCCCAGGCCATGCGCACCATCCTTTCCTGCGCATCAGCCAAAGAGCAGAAACGCGTCATCCTGGAAATCGTGGAATAACCCGTGATATCCATACCGCTAAAAGCTGACAGCTAAAAGCTAAAAGCTAAAAGCTAACAGCTAAAAGCTAACAGCTAAAAGCTAACAGCTAAAACCGGTCCAGCACTTTTTTTGCCTCATCCGCCCCCTGGAAGTCTTTTTGCAGTGCCAGGGCTTTTTTCAGGGCTGTTTCCGCCCCGGCATAATTGCCCTGTTTGTTGCGGGCCAGCCCCAGGTGGTAATGAAAAATCGGATTGTCCGGTTCTTTTTCCACACAGGCTTCAAATTCTGCGATGGCAGAATCATACAATTGTTTTTTATAATACACCCAGCCCAGGGTGTCCATGATGGCCGGCAGCCTTCCCATCCGTTCTTTGGCCTGGCGTGCCAGATCCAGGGCCTTGTTCAGTTCCTTGTCCTGCTCTGCATATAAAAATGCCAGATTGTTCACTGCCGGGATATAATCCGGGTCGATATCCAGGGCTTTTTTGTAGTGCGCCTCTGCCAGGTCAATTTTACCCAGCTGTTCATACAAGGTTCCCAGCAGGCTGTGGGGTGAGGGCTGGTCCGGTCTCTGTTCCGTCAGGGTTTTGTACAGTGCCGCGGTTTCATCGCTCTTTCCCTGGCTGCGGTAAATCCCTGCCAGGGTAAGGTAGGGGGTGATATGGCCGGGGTTTTTTTCAATGGATTGTCTGAGCATGGCCATGCCCTGGTCCAGGCGGCCTTCAGCCAGCAGAAGATTGCCCTTGAGATTGAAGATCACCGAACTGACCACCGGGATATCCCCGGTTTTTTCCAGGTGGGCATCACAGCGTTTGATGGCTGCCTGATACTGCTTTTGTGATGCAAGCACCCCGATGAGATTGGTAAACACATCCATGAGGTTGGGATTCAGGGCAAGGGCCTTGTCAAAATTTTCAAGGGCCGCATCCGGGTTTTTCTGGATCCGGTGCAGTACCCCGAGCTTGAAATACGCAGACGGGTTGTCAGGGACGCGGGCAATCAGATTTTCAAACACCGGTATGGCTGCAGCATATTCCTGTCTGGCCATGGCAATGTCACCCATAAGCAGATTGGCATCATAGTGCCCGGGTATTTTTGCCAGCACTTTTTTGGTGTTTTCCTCAGCAAGAAACAGATCTCCCTGGCGGAAATACACGGTCGCCATCATCAGCTGTGCCTGCAAAAGGTCCGGGTTTTTTTCCAGTGCTTTGGAAAGAAAGGGTACAGCCTGGTTAAAGTCCTTTTTTTCAAAAAAGGCTGATCCCAGAAGAAAATTATACTGGTCTGATTCCGGCTCATCCTTTAAAAGTGCCTGAAAAATTTTAATGGCAGGGTCATAGTCTTTTTTGGCTGCCAGGATTTTTGCTTTGAGCAGTTTTGTGGGCTGGTAATCGGGCCGCTGTTCCAGGATTTCATCCACCAGTGATTCTGCTTCAGCCAGCTGTTTGTTGGAAAAATAAAAATCCGCATACGCATTTTTCACCGCAAAATTATCCGGATCAAGTGCCAGGGCTTTTTCGATGTGGATCTCTGCTTCTTCTTTTTTCCCCTGGCTGTTCAACAGCTTTGCCAGCACCATATGGGGGTTGATGTTTTTTGGATCAACAGCAATGGCAGCGGTGAACTTTTTTTTTGCTGCATCCAGTTTTCCCTGGGCTGCATAAAAATTGCCGGCTATCATCAGCGGTTCCACTGTATCCGGTTTTTTTGCTATCAGGCTGTCAAGCACATTCTGGGCCGCATCCAGGTCTTTTCGGGACAGGTGAAATTCAAACAATGCCCTGTAAATACCTGTGTTGTCCGGGTCAATGACCAGGGCCTGTTCAAGGCTGTTTTCCGCCTGGTCCGGGTCATTTTTGGCCATGTGGATTTTTGCCAGCACCATATGGGCCTTGGCCTGGTTTTTGTCAATTTTCAGTATCTTGTGGTACACCGCTTTTACCGCATCCAGGTCCCGGGTTTCCGCCCCGAGGATGCCGGCATGCAGGTAAAGGGCCTGGAGGTTTTCAGGCTCTTTTTCCAGCACAGCTTCCACCCGTCTTTTTGCGTTTTCCCGCTGCTGGGACAAAAGATAAAAAGATGCAGTCTGCAGCTTGTAGTCCATGTTTTCAGGATCCAGCTGTTCCAGTCGTAAAAACTGTTTGAACGCTGCCTGGGCATCCCCGAGATTCACATGGATTCTGGACAGGAGATCCTGGGCTTCCAAATGGTCAGGGGCAAGCTGGACAGTGTTCTGGATCTGAATTTTTGCCTTTTCATATTCTTTGTTTTCAAAATAGGCCAGCCCGTCTTCATACAGGGCCTGTGCTTTTTTTTCATCAGAGGAACACCCTGAAACAATTGCTGCCATAACAATAAGAAAAACACAGAATGCAGTGGATAAGCGTGTCATTATTCTTAACTCCTGAATCAATATTATAGGTGATATCCCCGGAACCTGCGGTACCACAAAGTTCCAATAAAAAGTCCTGCCCCAGCGCCGAGGCTGTTTAATATAATATCCAGGATCCCGCCGTAGCGGCCCGGGACAAAGCTCTGGTAAAACTCATCCATACACCCGTATCCCATGGTGATCAGAATGCTGAAAACAATTGCTTTGCGCAGAGAAACACCGCTGGAGACAAATGCATACAACCACAAAAAGGCAAGGCTGCCGTATAACGGGATATGCAGAAGATTCTGAAGGGTTGGATCAAGACCTGTCAAAAATGCCATCTTGTCAGGTCCCCCGTCCATGGGAATTGAAGACAGGATAAAAATAAGCAGCATCAGGCCTGTGGGTGGGATAAAGTGTTTTTTCATTGTTTTTCCGGCCAATGGATATCCAAAACTCCTGTCCTATTGGTGATGATCAAGTTTTTGTAATTCTGCCAGCATGGCCTTGAGCTGCGACCGCCAGTGGATTGGTAAGACATCCAGGGCCTGCCGGGTGGCGGTTTTGTCCAGAACACTGTACATGGGCCTTTTGGCCGGGGTGGGAAAGGCGGCACCAGGTACCGGCAGTATGGGGATGGCGGCTTTGATCAGGCCCAGATTCAGGGCCAGTTCCTGGATGGCAGCGGCAAAATCATACCACGAGGCCACACCCGCATCAGTCCAGTGAAAGATGCCGGACAGGTTTGTGCCGGCAGTCTGCCACACAATATCGGCCAGGCCCCTGGCCCAGGTGGGGGTGCCGATCTGCTCGTCAATCACAGTCAGTGACGGCTTATTCTTCATGAGCCGGAGCATGGTTTTGACAAAATTGGTTCCGTGGGCCGAGTACAGCCAGGCGGTGCGGAGGATCAGGGGAGTGTCCAGGGTTTCCAGCACAGCCTGTTCACCCCTGAGTTTGGTCCGGCCGTATTCAGATATCGGGTATGGCGTGTCTTCGGGCAGCCAGGGTTTGTGGTTTCTGCCGCTGAACACAAAGTCCGTGGAGATGTGAACCAGGCGGATGCGGTTTTTGCGGCACAATGCTGCGATTTCCCGGACAGCCAGGTGGTTGATGCGGTCGGCCAGGGCCGGTTCGGTTTCCGCCTTGTCCACGGCAGTATAGGCTGCGGCATTGATGATGCAGTCCGGGGCAGCAGTTTTAATACAAACATGGATGCTGTCTGATGTGGTGAAATCCACTTTGGGAAAATCACACAAAATCAGATCGATGCCGGGCGGGCAGGTGCGCTGCAGTTCCCACCCCAGCTGGCCGTTTGATCCTAAAACAAGGACTTTCATTGAATTTTTTCCACAAGGTGCAAAAGGTATTGGCCGTAGCCGTTTTTTTTCATGGGCTGTGCAATTTTTTCCAGCTGCCCGGCGGTGATCAGTTTCATGCGAAAGGCAATCTCTTCAGGGCAGGCAATCTTCAGGCCCTGGCGGTCTTCCACCACCTTGATAAAAGTGGCTGCATCCAGCAGAGATTCATGGGTGCCGGTGTCCAGCCAGGCCGTGCCCCGGGAGAACAGTTCCACATTCAGGGTGCCCTGTTCCAGATAAATTTTGTTGACATCGGTAATTTCCAGCTCGCCCCTGGCAGACGGGGTGATCTGTCCTGCAATATCGACCACTGCATTGTCATAAAAATACAGACCGGTTGCCGCATAGTTGGACCTGGGCCTTTCCGGTTTTTCCTCCAGACTGGTGACACAGCCGGTATCATCAAATCCCACCACGCCGTAGCGCTGGGGATCTTTCACATAATACCCGAATATGGTGGCGCCGTGATCCTGCTTTGCAATGGACTGGAGGCGGTCAGACAAACCTTCTCCATAAAATATGTTGTCCCCCAGGATCAGGGTGACCGGGTCTGTGCCCACAAAATCCCGTCCAATGATAAACGCCTGGGCCAGACCGTCCGGAGAGGGCTGTACCGCGTATTCCAGTTCGATGCCCCACTGGGATCCGTCCCCTAAAAGGTGCTTGAAGTTGTCCAGGTCATGGGGGGTGGTGATGAGCAGAATCCGGGTGATGCCCGAGAGC
>DATFKQ010000149.1:0-3919 GCA_035268565.1 Desulfotignum sp.
TTTTTCATCTTCAGCCATGCGCCACAACGCATCCGGTGCGGGATGAAAGGGGTTGCCGTCGTACAGCACCACGGTGGCACCCACGGACAGGCTGGTGGTCAGCCAGTTCCACATCATCCACCCGCAGGTGGTGAAATAAAAGATGGTGTCTTCTTTTTTCAGATCCGTGTGGAGCACCAGCTCTTTTTTCTGGTGGAGCAAAACACCGCCGATGCTCTGAACCATGCATTTGGGAAGACCTGTGGTGCCTGAAGAATACATGATGTACAGGGGATCATCAAAATTCATCTGCACAAAATCAATTTCTGTGGCAGACGGGTCTTTGAAATCCGCATAATGCACTGCATTGGGAAGGACGCTGATATCAGGGTTTTCGCTGATATAGGGCACCACCACGATTTTTTCAATGGAGGGCAGTTCTGCCACGATGCCGGCGATGCGTTCGATGGAGGATAAGGGTTTGCCCTTGAAAAAATATCCATCCGCGGTGAACAGCACTTTGGGTTTGGTCTGGCCGAACCGGTCAAGCACCCCTTTGATGCCGAAGTCCGGGGAGCACGAAGACCACACCGCGCCTAAACTGGTGGCAGCCAGCATGGCAATAATGCTTTCCGGCATGTTGGGCACAAATCCCACCACCCGGTCCCCGGCTGTCACGCCCATGGCTTTGAGGGAGGCTGCGGTTTTGGCCACCTCGTCATAGAGCTGGTTATAGGTCAGGGTCCTTCGCACCGCATCTTCGCCCCTGAACACCAGGGCGGTTCTGTCGTCTCTGAATCTGAGCAGGTTTTGTGCAAAATTAAGCCTGCTGCCGGTGAAAAATTTTGTCCCGGGCATCTTGTCTTTATCCTGGATCACTTTTTCATAGGGAGCAGAGGCTTTGATATCCAGAAAATCCCAGGCTGCGGCCCAGAAATCTTCCAGGTTTTCCACTGACCATTCCCACAGCTGGGTGTAGTCTGTGAAATTTTTATTGAATTTCTCATTCACAATGGTCATGAACCGGTACATGTTGGTGGATCTGATCTGTTCTTCAGATGGTTCCCATAGTTTTTTGGGCATGGGTGACACCTCCTTATTCATAGAGAACCGCTAATATGGTTGCTTTATCTGTTTTTGCCGTCAGGTAATGGGGGGTGGTGGACAGGTAATAGGCGGAATCCCCCGGAGACAGGTCATAGGATTCCTTGGCAATGGTCAGATTGGCCACACCCTCCAGCACATAGATAAATTCCTCTCCGTTGTGCATGGAAATCTCTTTTTCCTCGGCCTTTTCCAACTGCACGATCAAAGCTTCCATGTGGCGGCCCTGGACTTCCGGGGCCAGGCTCATATAGGAATATACACTTTTTTTGCTGGTCTTGGAGGCGGATCTGGCCACGGGTCGGCGTTCATTTTTCCGGGTAATGGAATACAGTTTGGTTCCCATGCCGGATACCAGTCTTCCCACAGCCGCATCCAGGGCCTTGGAAAGTTTCATCACCATGCCCAGCTGGGGTTTTTCCCTGCCGTTTTCAATATCTTCCAGGCGGGCTACTTCAAACCCGGTGAGATCAGACAGGTCCTGAAGAGAGATGCCCCGCTCTTCGCGCAGCTGCCGGATCCGTTTTCCCACCTCATCCACGGACCTGTCATCACCACCGTCAATATTTCCGGTGAGGTCCTCAAAATAGTCCACGTTGATATGGGGAATTTTGTCTTCCTTTTCCATTATATCTCCTTTGTCTAACAGGTTATTCCGGAAACTTCTGATCCGGGGCCTCTCCCAGTTTTTCCTTGAGCTTTGCCAGACCGGGTCGTGCATATTCCATGTGCCCTTCGGTGAGGGTCCGGCCGTTGATGATGGCTTCGCTGCGCAGCCGGTGGCCTACGGTTCTTTCCAGCTGTCTGCCCAGCCAGAGGATCCGGTCCACATCATATCCATGTTCTATACCCATTTCATCGATTTGTACAAGGGTATCTTCCAGGCACACCAGGCCCACATACCGGGGATCATCATAATAATATTCGCCGGTGCCCTTGATGGGCCGGTCATCCAGAAAATTGGCCGGCTGTCCCCCCAGCCCCCCCAGGGTGCATTCAAAATGGCAGATGCCTGCCTGGAGTGCTGCCAGAGTGGAGGCGGCTGCCACCCGTTTGGTTTCATGAAAATGGGCGATGTGAAGACTGGTGTCCGGGATCTCATCCAGGATCATGGCAAAATACCGGTATACTTCAGGAGCGGATGCTGAACCGTCATGGTCGGCATGTTCGATGTCCGATGCCCCGATATCCAGCCAGTGTTTGGTAAATTTCACCGCGTCTTTCAATTCTGTGGCCCCGCCGATGGGGGATCCCCAGATGGTGGAAACCGTGCCGCACATTTTAATGCCTGCATCACGGCATTTCCGGATGCACCGTTCCGCCTCTTTCCAGTAATTGGGCAGGGTGGTGCCGGAATTGGCAAAATGGTGCTGCTCTTCTGTAGAGACCATCATCAACACCCGGTCCGGACCTCTTCCTTGTTTTTTGAGTGCAATGGCCCGGTCCACGGAAGGCTCCCTTATGGTGATGGCGGTCAGGGTCACATCCTTCATGTCAATGCCTTTTTTTGCGGCCCGGGACACAAAACTGTCCGACCGCAGGTGTGCCAGCAGTTCTTCGGCATCGGAAAACTGGGGCATGTTTCTGGGATTGCCCAGGTTGGTGACCTCGATGTTGCGGCAGCCGGCAAATATCAATTCTTCCAGATAGGTGATCTTGGCCGGAGTGGAAATGAATTTCTCCAGGTGCTGGAATCCGTCTCTGACCGTGATATCACCGATGGTGACTTTCTTTGGCATTCTGGGAAAAATTTTCCAGTAATCATATTCTGTCATGGGTCGTCTCCTTAATAAAGGTATTTATAATATGGCGGCCCTGAAAGGCAACCGTAAAAAACGGTAAAAAAAGTGAATCTTTCATTTTCCTAAAATCTGAAATTGCCGAACCCGGGTTCACCAATGGGTTTAACCAGACTGACTTCAAAGGCCATGGCCAGCCAGTCCCGGATTTCATCGAATGTGAGCACCCGGTCGTTGAGCAGCCGGGCCGCGCAGAAAAACGGATGGGCTTCCCCGTCATATTTTTCGATCATTTTCTGCTGAAATGCCGCAATTTCTTCTTTGGTCATGGGTTTGCCCGCAGCCTTGCGCTTGGTCTGTTCAATGCTCAGCAGGACACCGGCGGCACTTTTGCCGCTCATGACCGATGTGCGGGCCCGCATGGTGGAAAACAGAAAATGGGGGCGGTAGGCCCGGCCGCACATGCCGTAATTGGCAGCCCCGTTGTCCGGACCGATTACCAGCTGAATTCTGGGTACCTGGGCGCAGGAAACCGCCCGCACCATGTCAGCCCCGTATTTGCCGATGCCGGCATGTTCGGATTCCGATCCCACCATGTACCCCGGCGAACTCTGGATAAACAGCAGCGGAATTTTTTCATGGGAGCACCTTACCACCCATTCCGCCACTTTTTTGGCAGCTTCATGAAATATAATGCCGGCCCCGTTGGAGCATATGACCCCGATGGGCAGCCCTTTGATGCGGATTCTGCCGGTGAGGATATTGGTGCCCCGGCCCGGAGCAAAATTTTTCTTGGCTTCAATGAATTCAGAGCCGTCGGCAATGGCCTTGATAAAATTCAGGCCCTTGAGTCCCTGATGGGGAGATGCGGGCAGCACATCATACACGGCTGAGGGTCCGGTTTCCGGCTCCCGGGGTTCGTACCGGTGCAGGTGCAGTGTCTGGGGCCGGGTCAAAGACAGCAGTTCCCTGACCTTGGCAACAGCCTGGGTCTGGTCGGTACACAGATGGTCTGCCCCGCCCGAGGTCTGGGTGTGTACTTTGGCGCCCCCGAGATCTTCGGCCGATATCTCTTCGCCCGTGGCCATTTTCACCAG
>DATFKQ010000150.1:0-46551 GCA_035268565.1 Desulfotignum sp.
TCACCGCCGGATAACGGATTGTGGTCATTTTCCCGGGAAGCAAATGGTTTTGCCAGCCGTGTGCTTTCTCGTTGAAATCCGGACCGGTTTTCACTGCCGCCTTTGAATCTGCCTGACAGGAGTGCCTGGACTTCCTTTAACGCCTGTTCCGATTTCACTTCCGGATCAAAGACTGCCGTTTCCAGTTGCCCTTTGGAAAAATCTGCCTGCTTTTCAAAGCTGCCCAATGTACCATTGAAATTATTTTTCATGAATTCCTGAACAAATTCAGCCTGGGATGCACCTGCCTGTACAAAACCTGCCTGGGTGATTCCTGTCTGAAGAATACTTTCCCGGGCAGAGCCTGCCTGGCTGATATCTGCCTGGGACCCGGATATGTGAGAATTTACCGGCTGGGTTGTAGCAGCAGGGGTATTGGAAAATTTTGATTCCCGCCCCTGAAGATTCAGATGCTTGAACAACGAGGACACCAAATCAGAGAAGGAAGTTTCCCGGCCCTGGGCAGAACTCTCTGGCCCGGCTTTATTGGGATCTCCACTGAACCGGCTGTTGTTATCCATTTGCTGAGATGCGAATGCTTCAAAAGCTGCTGTCAGGTCTTTCAGGAAAATGGCATTGGTATCAGCGCTGCTGGTTTGCGGCAGCTTCATTCCCAGAGAATCCAGCAGAGAAAAAATGCTGCTGTCTGCTTTATCTGCTGTCTTTATAGAAAAGGATGTCTGGCCGTAAACGGAATTTTTTTCAAGATCTTTCAGTTTTTCAATGATATGATCCAGGCTGATAAACGAACCGGGCCTTTCTGCTTCTGACATGATGGTGCTGATGGTATCTTCCGGGATGGCAAACAACTGGAGCACAGAGATAATAAAAGGTTGCGCAGAGCTTTCCAGCAGGGTTTCTTCTGGTTTTTCTTCCAGGGAATCTGCAGGCAGGTCGAACAAATGCTTCATTACCTCGTCAATGGAAATTTTCCGGGAGCCGGTCTGGGACAATTCTGCCATAAGCGCTTCAAGATGCTGTTTGTCAAATCCTGCTTTTTCCAGCAATCCAGCCAGAATTTCCAGACCATCAGTGTTTATGGAGATGTTTTGTATATTGCCCTCAGACAATTGCAACAGCAGTTGATGCAGTTTTTCCACAAACGCCTTTCCGGTTTCTCCTGACAGATAATCAGAAAAAATCTTCTCCAGTTCATCCACATCCAGGCCCTGAGCATCCAGGTCTTTTTTGCTGCCTGACATCATTCCTGATATGTTTGCCTTTTGCAGATAATCTGAAAAATCAGACTGATCAGCTGTATTCTGTCCAGACACAATCTTTGGCAAAAAATTTGTATTTTGGCCTTCAGACGGTTTAGCCATCTGTAAAAACATCTGGTTTATGTTGGCAAAATTCAAGTTCATCAGGCACCTTTAATAATAAAATTGTTTAACAGACAATTCAGCAAGGTTCATGCCAGTTTTCACATTTTTAAAAAACCCTGTGATATCAAAATGTTATAAACCTGATGTTCTGATTTTCCCAAGATATGGCCTGGTTCCGGCAGTTTATTCCCAACCGGTTTTTCAGACATGGGAAAATATTACCTACAGGATCAGCAAGCCATTCACCCGGTAAATATAAAAAGCCGTATACAGGGATACTTTTTGCTGGTGCTGTTTTATTTTTTAAAAAAAACGGGGATGGGAGAAAAAAGCGGGAAAAACACTTTATTGGTTTTTAAAGGCAAGGCGTTCGCTTATTTTGGCAGCTTTCTGGGAATCCACAAAACTCAGAATCTGGGATGCAGATGTTTCACGCATCCGCAAAAATATTTCCCGGGCTACTTCCAGTGTCATTTCATCCACAATCTGGGCAGCATCCTTGGGTTTCATGCCGGAATACATTTTCACCAGCCGGTTCAGTTTGGCTTCATAAGCTGCTTCTTGTTCCTGTTCTTTCTGGCTCTTTTTTTCCTCCAGCAGGGCCAGATCTTTCTGGATCTGTTCTTTCATGACTTCAAGGGCAGCCAGTTTTTCATCTATCTGTTCTTCATACCGCCTGAGTTCTTTTTTTTCCTGTTCCAGCATGTTGCGCTGTTCCGCAATGGCCTGTCTTTTTTCTTCAAGCCCCCGAAACATCACTTTGGCAGGATCCGGGGTTTCCTGTGCCGCATTGTCATCTTTGTTTTTTTCTTCAGGGGTATCCGGAGTCTGTTCATCCTGGGAAAACACCACGGAAACACCGGCGGTCTCAAAAATGCAGCCCATAAAGCCCGGCATCAGTTTTTGGGGTATTCCCGCAATACCGGAAAACAAAATCATCAGCCCGGCAAACAAGATAATTTTTTTATTCTGTGTCATGACTGATACCCCGTGCTGTCTTCAATGTACTGATTTCATCCAGCTCTTTTTGTTCTGTTTTCAGCATTTTTTGTCCATATTCCCGGGCCTGTTTTTCCCGCAGATGGTCCATGGATTTTTTTTCAATGCTTCTTTTTTTCAAAAGGATCTGTTTTTCTTCCCAGATTTTTTCCAGATGAAGTTTGCGGTTTTTTTCTTCCTGCATACCTGTCTGCATGGCTGAAAGAAAATCCTGGTGCTGTTTGAATTCCCTGGCACAGATGCCTTTGGTTATCTTATTGTCCATCTGTTTTCCAGATTCAGCCAGCTTTTGTTTCAGTCTGGCTATCTGTTTGTCGCAATCAACAATATCCATGCGGGCTTTTGCTGTTTCCTGCTGGGCAGTGCGTTCAAGATATCCTTTGTAGTCGAGCAGGCTCTGGAGTCTGAAGGAAAACCGTTTCATAGCGCCCTTATTGTTTTTTGCTCTCCACTGCAGTTTTCAAAGCTGTGACACTGGAGGGCAGGTCTTTTTTTTCAAACATGTCCTGGCGCAGTACATTGTTGATTCCGGGCATTTGCTTTATGGCCTGATCCACATCCGGATCTGATCCCTTTACATAAGCACCGATGGTAATCATATCTTCTGCATTTTTATAGGCAGCCATGAGATTCACCGCCTTCTGAGAAATGGACAGATGTTCTTTTGCACAGACATCCTGCATCACCCTGGACACGCTGGCCATGACATCAATGGCCGGATAATGGCCTTTGTTGGCAAGGTCCCTGGACAACACAATATGTCCATCCACTATGGACCGGACCGTATCTCCCACAGGGTCATTCAGATCATCTCCTTCCACCAGAACCGTGTAAATGCCTGTGATGGAGCCACTGTTTTCAATATTGCCGGCCCTTTCCAGCAGCACCGGTATCTTAACAAAAAACGAGGGGGTATATCCCCTTGTGGTGGGGGGTTCGCCGGCAGCCAGCCCCACATCCCGGGATGACATGGCAAACCGGGTAATGGAATCCACCATGAGCAGGACATTTTTGCCCTGGTCCCTGAAATATTCAGCAATGGTTGTGGCCAGGTACGCCCCCCGCATTCTGACCAGCGGTGGCATATCAGAGGTGGCAGCCACCACCACGGAGCGTTTCATGCCCTCCCCCTTCAGGGTTTCTTCCACAAAATCCTTTACCTCACGTCCCCGTTCACCAATAAGACCGATCACCACTACATCAGCTGCGGTATGGCGGGTCATCATGCCCATGAGCACGCTCTTTCCCACCCCGGAACCGGCCATGATGGCCACCCGCTGCCCTTTGCCAAGGGTGACCATGCTGTTGATGGCAGCCACTCCCACATCCAGAGGTTTTTTGATGGATTGCCGTTCCAGAGGACCGATGGGTTTTCCATAAAGATAATATCGGGCTGACGGTGCTATGCTGCCTTTGCCGTCAAGCGGATTTCCCATGCCGTCAAGCACCCGGCCCAGCATCTGGTCTGACACCCCCACCATGGGGGAAGCAGATACCGGGATAATGCGGCTGCCCATGCGGACTCCCCTGATATCTCCATAGGGCATGAGCAGGGCTTTTTGTTTTTTGAATCCCACAACCTCAGCCTGGACTTCTTCTCCCTGGTCTGTCAGAATGCTGCACAAACTGCCGATACCAAGTCCCAGACTGTCTCCTTCAGCGATCAGGCCCACTACCTGCGAGACCCGGCCTTCAGGGCAAACCGTTGCCACCTGGTCTATCCTGGTGGTGTATTTTGTAAAATCACTGCGCGACAAATGGTTCATTTTCAGGACCTGTCAGCATTTTTCACTGCTTCATAAACAGCATGCAGTTTGGTTTCCGGGTCTGTTGATACCGAAGCGGTATCTGTTTCGATACGGCAGCCCCCCCGGCGGACCATGGGATCGGATTTTACCGCCACATGGTGGAGCGACCCCACTGTCTCAAAAAAACCGTCCTTGACCATTTCAATGTATTCATAATCTTCCGGGGAAACACTCAATTCTATTTCCTGTGGCTGGGAAAGGGTTTTCAGGGCATCCAGCACAGACAATCGTACGATATCATCGTTGGAATCCAGGGTGGCGTGCACCGCTTTTTGGGCAATTTTGAACACCAGTTCCAGAAGCTGCTGCTCATGGGCATCCACCACATCGTCCAGGGCAGTATCCACGGATAACAAGGATTGGCGCAGGGTATCTAACATATCTGCTGCTTCTTTTTTTGCAGCTTTTTCTCCTTTTTTAAATCCCTCTGTCTCCCCTTTGGCAAATCCATCAGTCTCGCCTTTGGCAAATCCTTCTGCCTGCCCCTGGGCAAACCCTTGTTTTCGGCCTTTTTCAGATCCCTTTTCATACCCTTCAGAACGCCCCTTTTCCAGTCCCTCTGCATATCCTCTGGCAAATCCCTGTTCAGCTGCCGTCTCTTCCAGGGAAGTTGAAATAACCTGTTCCGAATCAAGGCCGTGACTGCCGGATGTCTTGTTTTTTTTGATTTCACCTGCAGCTGCTGATTCCTGAACTTTTCCAGGTTTTTGCTTTATGGCAAATAATGGTTTGAACGGATCATCTTTTTTCTTGTTTTCAGCTGAATAAAGGGCTTTGAATCCTTCTGATTCCTGCGTTTCAAATTGTGAGGGATCAAACAGCAGGGTGAAGCGGCCATAATCCGGATCTGTACTATCACTTCTTTGTATTATTTCTGCATCAAAATTCTCAAGGGAGCTGACATCAACAGGGGTGAATGCATCATTTTTTTCATCAGACAAGGACATCATCTTTTCCTTTACCCAGGGTTATGGTACCGTCGGCCTCCAGCTCTTTGGCAGCCCTGACAACTGCCTGCTGGGCATCTTCAACCTCAGTCAGCCGGACAGGACCCATGGCTTCCAGATCATCTTTGAGCATCTCCCCTGCCCGCTGCGACAGGTTTGAAAAGATTTTTTCTTTCATTTCTTCGGTGGCGGTTTTCAATGCATAGGTCAATTGCTGGCCTTCCACCTTCTTGAGAATTTCTCTCATGGCTGTGTCATCAATATTGGTAAGATCTTCAAATACAAACATCAGATTTCTGATTTCATTTGCCATTTCCGCATCATCTTCTTCCACATATTCCATTATGGCATCTTCTGTTGATTTGTCCACCCCATTGATGATATCCACCAGAACCTGAAGCCCGCCTGCCTTGCCGCCGGGACCCACCGCCCCGCTCAATTCCATTTTCAATGCCCGGTCCACATCCCGGACAACATCTTCGGAAATCTGTCCCAGCCTGGCTATTCTCAAAGAGATATCCCCTTTTTTTTCCTCGGGCAGGGTCATCAGAATTTCCGAAGAAATTTCAGCAGGCATATGTGCCAGAATCATTGCAACCGTCTGGGGGTGTTCTCCTTCCACATATCCGGCAAGGGTGGCCACATTGACATTCCGGCTCCAGATAAAGGGTTTGTCCTGTTTCTTTTTTTCCAGATCTTCCAGGATCGCCTTGGCCTGGTTACCCTCCATGGTGCGGGATACCACTGTCTTGATAAAGGAGTCCCCTTCCACAATCATTTTGGTATCTCCTTCAAACCGTTCCACAAAATCAATGGAAACCGCCTTGAGCATTTCAGGTGAGATATGTTTGATTTTGGACATTTCAAAAACCACATCTGATATTTCGGTGTCGTTCATTTTTTCAAATACGCTGGATGCAAAATCCTCTCCCATGATCATCAGGAAAATAGCGGCTTTCTGGGATCCGGATATGTTTGCAGGGTCCAATACATCGGCCATTAAAAATTACTCCTCTTCTGTGTCCTTTTCACTGACCCAGGCTTTGATAATATTTATGGTTTTGGCCATATCTTTTTGTGCATAATATTTGGCTTTATCAACCACCGGCATGTTGGCAAGGTAAGCAGCCCGTTCTGCCGGCGTCATTTTGGATAAAAAATCCTGCTTCTGGTCATCGGTCATCAGCTGGAGAAATTCTTTTTGCTGTTCTCCGTCCATTCTGCGGAAATCAGGTTCTTTTTCTGTTTCCTCAATCTGTTCCATGTCTTCGGGTTCTTCAAGCATATCCTGTTCCACGGTATCTTTTATATCACGCACGGTTTTGATTATGGGACGGATCACAAACAAAAACAATACCAGCACCAGCAGCATATTGGCAATAAGCCGGCCATATTCTTCCTGGACCATACGCCAGCCGGTGATGGCGGGTTTTTCCTGTTCCAGATCAGCAATGGAGGCAAAAGGAAATGATTCCATGGAAACCTGGTCATTTCTGTCTTCATTATATCCCATGGCCCGGATTACGATATTTTCAAACTGCTGCATTTCCGCATCCGACCGGGGCACATATTCCCGTTTCCGGTTGCCCTGCTCATCGGTCCGGTATTCATATTTGCCGTCAATGACTGCTGCCACGGAAAGCCGGTTGAGTACGGCCATGGGTTTTTTGGTTTCCTGTATCCGCCGGCTTATCTCATAGTTTACTGTATCATCACTTTTTTTGATCCGTTCCATGACAGCTTCATCAGGAGGGGTTTCTTCCACAATGGGGTTGACACTGGAGGGAATGCCCTCGTCCTCGGCAAGCTGTACCACCTGTTCAGCCTTATTTTTCCTGCTGCGTATAAATTCTTCCCCCCGTTCAAAAGGGTCATATATTTCCTCATTGATATTGTTTTTGGAAAAATCCATTTCCGAAATCACCCGGACGATGGCCTTGTCTTTGCCCACAATGCGCTCCAGCATGGTCTGGATTCTGCGGGTCAGGTTTTCCTCAAACCGCACCTTATACTGGTACTGGGCATCTGCCAGGTTTTCCGCATCAATTTTGGCCTGTTCTTCCTGTGATTTTCCTTCAAACAGAATGCGGCCGGCAGTATCCACGATGGTTACCAGTTTCGGGGTCAGGTCCTGGACCGAGCTTGCCACCAGATGGGCAATGGCCGCGACCTCTTCTTTTCCAAGATCTGTGATAAGTTCCAGCAGGATGGATGCGGACGGCTGTTTTGTCTCTTCAACAAAAACAGATTCTTTGGGCAGAACAATCATGACCCTGGCGGTTTTCACCTCATCAAATGCTGCAATGGTACGGGCCAGTTCTCCCTGCAGCGCCCTTTTTTTATTGATTTTCTGAACAAATTCCGTGGTACCGAACTCTGTCTTGTCAAAAATTTCATATCCCACTCCGCCGCCTTTGGGAATTCCCTCCTTTGCCATGGTGAGCCGCACATCATACACAAGGGCTTCCGGCACCATAATGGTGGTACCGTCTCCGGTAAGACGATAGGGAATGTTGGTCTCCTTGAGATTCTCCACCACAAGCGCTGCATCTTCTTTGGTCAATCCGCTGTAGGCGGTCTTGAACTGGGCTTTATTGGCCCATATGAACATGGTGGTAAATCCGGCAACCACTGTCATGGCCAGAATACCCAGGGCAATTTTACGGGAAACAGGCAGTTCCCTGAGGGTGGTGATGATTTTTTCGATAACAGGATTCATACGGCCTCTTTTCGCACCTATACCTGCATGCGCTTGATTTCATTGTACGCAGTCATGGCCTTGTTGCGCACCTGGGCCAGCAGCTTAAGGGAAGTACTGGCCTGGCCTAAAGCCAGCATGCCCTCATGAATCCCCATCTCTCCTTTGATAACTGCCTGAACAGCATCATCTGCAGTATGCTGCCGGTCATTCACGTCTGATACAGCAGCTTTAAGTCTTTGTGCAAATGCCGGGTCCCGTCTATGCACCCGGCTGCTGACCGGTTCAGTATGCAGGCTGATCCTGTTGTCAATCCCCTTGATATCTGCCACAATACCTCCTTATTGTTATAGGAAAGTTTTAAGTGTTAAGTTTTAAGCTAATACCTGACGGCTGACAGCTAAAAGCTTTGCCCGCCAGGGCATGGGTGTTATTCCTGGATATTATGCATTATCTGCCTATTTCAAGTGCTTTTGTCATCATGTCTTTTGTAGCGGACAAGGCTGTAACACTTGCCTCGTAACTGCGTTTGGCCACCAGCATATCAGCGATTTCGGTCAAATGGTCCACATTGGGCATCTGAACATATCCTGTCTGGGGGTCTGCATCAGGATGGGCAGGATTGTAAACCAGCCTGAAATCCTCCTGGGACTTGACAACCTCGTCCACCCGGACCCCGCTGCCATTGTCTTTTTTCACCTCGTCCTCAAACTCTATGGGGGCCAGTTCAATATCCCCCACTTTTTTGCGGGCCTGTTTTTTTTCCAGAACGCTCTGGAACGAATCAATATCATCTCCTTTGAATATCACCATTTTGCGCCGGTAAGGTCCGCCTTCCTCCGTTCGTGTGGTATCGACATTGGCCAGGTTTTCAGCAATGACATTCAATTTGGTGCGGTGGGCAGCCAGGGCGGTGCCGCTGATCCGTGATGCATTGAGCAGATCCATGAATTATTTTCCTCCTTCACTGATGGCATGGGTGATGATTTTCATTTGCTGCAGCAACTTTTCAGTGGTGTTTTTGTATGTAATATTGTTTTCCACCAGGTGCAGCATCCTGGTATCTATATGCACGGCATCTGAATACAGATAATCACGGTCTTTTCCATGGTCTTTGCATGACACAAAAGAGGATGATCCCTGATTGTGCCCTGCCTGTGTTTTTGTTGTTCTTTTTGGATAATCAGGACCGGCACTGCCCATAACCTGATGCAGGGTTTTGGCAAAGGCAGGTTTTACGGATCTGTGCGCAGATAATTGTGCATCTGTCATTTTCTTGTCCCCATTTTTTTGTACAGCTTAAAAACACCATTGGGTTATTACACATGTCATATAAATGAGTATATGTGCAAATTACATGCCGAAATTTACATCACCACCTGCATTTCCATCATCCAGCTTCTTTATATTCCTTGAGTTTATTGCGCAGGGTGCGCACAGATACGCCCAGAATTTTGGCAGCGTGGGTCCTGTTTCCCTCTGTCTGGTCAAGGGTTTTAAAGATCATTTTTTGTTCCATGTCCCTTAAGGAACCTGATCCCAGCTCTGGCGGCAGATCTTCTGGTGGTTGGGGTACAAAATTTTGCCCCGGGCCGGCATCATCCATCAAAAGGTCTTGCGGTTGGATACGATTTGAGGTCGCCAGCAGTACAGCGCGGTGGATAATATTTTCCAGTTCTCTGACATTACCGTAAAAAGGATGCCGTTCCAGTATGGCCAGGGCCGCATCTGTCATTCCTTTGACATTACGCCTGTCAAGTTTGCAAAATTTTTTTCTGAAAAACTCGCACAGGATTTTCACATCATTGCTCCTGTGCCGCAGCGGTGGAATCACAAGGGGAATGGTATTGAGGCGGTAAAACAGATCCTGTCTGAAATCATTTTTCTCCACGGCCTGCCTGGCATTGCGGTTGGTGGTTGCGATAACCCGGACATCCACGGCCACGGGCTGGGTACCGCCAACCCGGTCCACGGTCCTTTCCTGGAGTACCCGCAGCAGTTTTGACTGAAGATGAAACTGCATTTCTGTAATTTCATCCAGGAAAAGGGTGCCTTTGTGTGCCAGTTCAAATTTGCCTATTTTCCGGGAAATGGCCCCGGTAAAGGCACCTTTTTCATGACCGAACAATTCGCTTTCCAGAAGATTTTCAGGCAGGGCTGCACAATTGACCGCCACAAAAGGCTGGGAAGAACGGTTGCTTTTCTCATGGATATATCTGGCAAACAATTCCTTGCCTGTGCCGCTTTCGCCCTGAATCAGAACTGATGCACTGGAATCTGCCACCCGTTCTGCCAGTTTCAACAGGTCCTGCATGGCCTGGTTTCTGGTAATAATGGGAACAGATTGTTGTTGGGGAGATTGTTTTTCTTTGTTTTTTGATTCCTCTGAATGAAGCAGCAGCCCCCGCCGGACGCAAAGCTCCAGCTGCTGCATGTCCAAAGGCTTGATCAGATAATCCAGTGCACCGATTTTCATCAGATGCACCGCATGGTCCACCTCTGGTTTCGAGGTGATGATGATGGTTTTACAGTGGTTGTGGATATTGATCTGTTTTTCTACAAATGCATCGGCGTCAAATTCCGGCGCAGCTTCATCTGCGATGACAATATCCGGTTTTTTCTCACACAGGTATGCAATGGCATCCGATCCTTCAGGTACAGCATCCACCAGAAACCCCAGGCCTTCGAAAAATGCTGCATACCCCATCCTTTCTTTGGGATGTTCCACTATAATAAAGACCCGATTTCCTGGCACGGTTGGGGGTTACCTCTTATGAATTTGTAATGGTTTGGGCCAGATCCAGGGTGGTCAGCCGCTGACGGGCCAGTCTGGCCCAGACGGAATCATAGGTGTCTGCCACCTGTTCAAAAGCGGCTCTGGCTTTTGGCAGGACATTTCCCTTTTGATAGGCATCCCCCAGCAAAAATCCCAGGTTGGCCTTTAACCGGTCGCCTTCACTGAAATCCAAAGCTTTTGAAAACGCATCTGCAGCCTGAACATAGGAGGTAAGACTGATATAGGTATTGCCCAGGGTCTTATAGGCCCGGGCAAGAATCTCGTAATTTTTTCCAGGTGCGGCGGCAAACGCCTTTATTGCCGCAACCCTGAGTTCTGCCGTCCTTGTCAGATCCTTTTGTGCTTCAAACACCGCTGCATGCCGCAACAGGATATGCCCTTTTACCAGGTAGTTTTCAGAAGCAGCATGGGCTTTTTTAAAACTTGTGTCAGCAGAAGCATACTGCTTTTTTTCAAGAAAAATATCTCCTGTCCGGATCAGTGCATCCACCCGGCGTGCATGGTTTTTAAACTGATGTGAAAATGCCTGAAATATTTTTACGGCATCATCATCCCTGCCGGATTCATCCATGGCCACTCCCAGGGAAAACAGCAGTTCAGGAGATCTTTCAGACCGTTTGTACTGTTTATAGGCAATCCACAGATGGTTGAAGGCTTCCTCAAAAAGGTTCGCCCTTAGATAGGCGTTTCCAACACTGAAGGCGATTTTGCGGCTGTCCATCTTGTCGATCCTGTTGTGCTCCGATTCATACCGGTTCAACACCGAAGGGTAATCGTTTTTTTCAAGCTGGTGCTCAAAAAGGCCTTCATAGGCTTTTTGCATAAGTTTGACCGCTTCATACCGCAGCCCCCGGGGGTGGATGGTCAACAGGTCTTCAATTTCCTTGATACATTTGTTGTATTCACCATTTTTCTGGTAAATTTCTGCCAGCCGCATCATGGCCATGCGGGCATAGGAATTTTCCGGAAACCGGTTTTTGATCATCTCATAGATTTCAATTTTCTCCGGATCAGCCTCCAGATACCGCGCAAGCCCCATGGATGCAGTAACGTATCCCTGGGTATCGGGAAATTGCCCGCGCACCAGTTCATACATCTGCACGGCTTTTTTTTCCTGGTTTTCCATGGCATAGGTATCTCCCACCCGGCTCAGGAGAATATCCTTGTCAGGAATTTCTTCAAACAGGTTCATCAGCCGCATATAGTTTTTTCTGGCGGTTTTGGCCAAAGAGAGTTCATAACCGGTATCCCCCATATACTGCAGAAGATCCGGTGACGCATATATCTTTTTTTCATCCAGCTGGGCCACATAATTAAAGACAGACAACGCCCTGTAATACTGCTGTTTTTCATACAATGTCCTGCCATATCCGATACCGGCATCCACTATATAGGCATTATCAAAAGGGGCCTCAAATACCTGCTTGTAAAAATCAAGGGCATTGTCAACATATCCTTTTTCATCAAAAATTTCTGCCAGATGAAACAACGCTTCCGGTCTGCCCGGATAGGCTTCATAGCCCTGAACAACAATATTGAAATACCCCTGTGCAGCAGGCATATTGTTTAAACCCATATGTATCATGCCGATGGCGGTATAGGCAAACGGCACGTATTCTGATTGCGGATACAAAACCAGGGCATCTTGAAACATGCGTTCTGCTGTGATCAGCATAGCAAAGTCATCTTTGTCAATACTTTTGTAAAACGCATAGGCCCGCAGATAATACGCCTGTTCCAGACAGGCCGGTTCCTGCTGCTTTATATATGCATCCAGCAGGTCAAAAGCATGGGCGTACCGTGTGTCTTTAATCAGGCCGACGGCATTGCTGATCTGGCTGTCAGTCCCGCACGCCCCGGATGCGATACGCCGATACAGATCAGAGATATCTCCCTGGAAACGGCTCTTTTCTCTTGGGGGCGGAACATAGACAGGTGGTGTCGGAATTTTGACGATTTTTTTGGTTTCAGAAACCTGCCCGGTGTCCGCGGTCTGCTGTATATTTTGCCGATCAGGACCGGTTTTTTCCTCTGGCCTGGTTTTTGGGGCAGGTGCGGTTTTTTCAGCCATATTTTCCGGCAGGGAGGCTTGTTTGGATTTTAGTGCTGCAGGGGTTTTCACCGGGACCAGGGATACGACAAACTGTGATCCAGATGCGTTAAAACCCCATGTAACAGGCCCGTGGGAAGCCCGGCTGATGACCACCACTGCCACCACATCCCCTTGCAGAGATTCGATGTTGATTTCTTTTATACCGGGCAGCTGCCGGCCTGTCACCTTTAAATCCCGGGAAACCACAGCATTCTTCAGTGCAATAAGGACCTCTTTGCTTCCAATTTGAATCACCTTGGCGGGTACTTTTTTTGTAATGTCAAGTTGCACAGACAAGGGATTTTCTTTAATGAAGATATTTTGAATGACCGCTTTCCGGGCCATGGCGGTTCCGGAAAAAAAGACCAGAAACAGACATGGCAGAAGCATCAGCTGAATTTGCTTCACTGGACTGTCAATCAACTTTTTCATCATCTATACTGTATCCCAGAAATTAATGCCATTCGCAGAACAAATCAGTAATGTATGACAGCAATTTTTGTGCCAAAAAAGCAGAATGTCAAAATTCAGGCATTTCCGATTCAGGCACAAGGTGCATTTTTTTGATTTTTTCCACCAGTGTGGTGCGGTTCATTTTCAAAAGTTCTGCAGCTCTGGATTTGATCCAGCCGGTTTCCGCAAGGGCGTGAACAATCAATGCCCGCTGGTACAGATCAACCGCTTCGGTAAACCCTATAGCATTGGTAAAAACAGAAGAGACACTGGGAGAATAGTGGCAGGAAGGTGTCTGGGTAATTAATCCGGGCAGGTCATGCAGCTGCACCTCCAGGTCTTCCACCAGAACAGCAATCCGCTCAATCATATTTTCCAGCTCCCTGATATTGCCGGGCCAGTCATAATTGATAAGGGCCTGCCTGGCCTCACTGGAAAACTGCCTGGGCACAAAATCTTTCATGCGGTGTAAAAGATTCTGCTGAAAATGCTCCACAAGGGGCATCACATCTTCTCTGCGTTCCCGCAGCGGCAGGATATGGATGGGGATCACGTTCAGCCGGTAAAACAGATCCTCCCTGAACCTTCCCTGGTCCATGGCGCGTTCAAGATCCATGTTAGTTGCAGAGATGATCCGGATATCCACGGCAATGGTCTGGGTGCCGCCAACGCGCTCAAATCGCCTTTCCTGAAGCGCCCGCAGCAGTTTCACCTGCAGTTCGGCACTCATATCCCCGATTTCATCCAAAAATATTGTGCCCTGGTCAGCGATCTCAAATCGTCCGGTCCTCGCACGGTGGGCTCCGGTAAAGGCGCCTTTTTCATGACCGAACAGCTCGCTTTCAAGCAGTTCACCGGGAATGGCGCCGCAATTGATAACCACCATGGGGCCATTGCACCGGGGGCTGTTCTGATGGATAGCCCGGGCAATCAATTCCTTTCCTGTACCGCTCTCTCCGGTTATCAGAACAGAGGCATCTGATTTTGCCACCTTTCGGGCTGTCTCCAGAACCTTTTCCAGCCCTTTGCTTACGCCGGCGATACCTGTCCTGTCAAATACCGGTTTGGTATCATCCAGGTGGGGGCCGTCAGTAAAGTTGTGGCTGGTTTCAATCACGGAAGTACCCATTATTTTAAAATCTTTTCAAGTTTGTCGGAAATTGCTTCAGCTGTAAACGGTTTTACCACATAATTGGAAACCCCTGCCTGGACCGCTTCGATAACATTTTGTTTCTGTGCTTCCGCCGTTACCATTAAAAAAGGGGTTTTTGCATATTGGGAATGTGCCCGGACTTTTTTCAACAATTCCAGGCCGGTCATTTTCGGCATGTTCCAGTCGGATATGATCAGGTCAATGGTCTGATTTTCCATAACCTCCCAGGCAGTTGTCCCATCATCAGCTTCAACCAGATTTCGAAACCCCAGCTGCTTCAAAATATTTTTCAGAATACGGCGCATGGTAGCAAAATCGTCAACAATCAGAACCTTGATGGATGTGTCCATTGCCACATTTCCCTCCTTATATGGATTAAAACCCCTTTGCTGTCTTCCAAAACAGATGCCAACTGTAAATTTTCCACTTTTGGTTTACAAACAGATTGCTATACCGGGTATTTTTTTCAGTCAATATCCTCAAGCTGGTTATACTGTACAATTTTTTTCAAATGGGAATAGGTTTCCAGATCCATGGAATCAAAAACAATCCCTATACCTTTGCGGGTCTGGCGCACCACAGTTGCCTCCATTACCAGTTCAATTTTCTCAAGAGAGCCGGTAAGGCAGATCTTTACAACACACCGGCTCCCAGCGGTGAACCGTTTGTCTGTAATGACAAAAATCCCTCTCAGACTCAGGTCTTTTGAACTGCCTTCCAGGTTGACCTGTGCATCATCCAGACCCACTGTTACCTGAATCCGGGTGGAAAAATTCACCCGAAGGTTCTTTCGCCTGTCATCCTGATGTGAAACGGTCATGGCCCGAACATTTCCTTGTATCCTTACATAGAAGGTTGTTTTGTGCCAAATTACCACATTTTACATGTGTGCTCAACCCATTAAAAATCATCGGGAAACTCCTGTTCAGAAACGCGCAGAAAAGCCTCCACCACCTGTGGGTCAAACTGGGTACCTGAATTTTTCCGTATGATTTTAAGCACAAGGCTTTTTTCCATTTTTTTTCGGTATGCCCGGTCAGATGCCATGGCATCATAACAATCAGCCACTGCCATGATCCTGGCCAGTTTGGGAATGGCCTCTGCCTTGAGTCCGTCAGGATATCCTTTGCCGTCAAAGCGTTCATGGTGATGGCGGATGATCTCCATCTCCCGGTCCCACAACCCCAGCTTGCTGATAATATCAGCCCCGATGACCGGGTGTTCTTTGATTTTTTCATATTCTTCATCTGTAAGCCGGCCTGGTTTCAACAGGATATCATCTCTGATCCCGATTTTACCGATGTCATGAAGGCTGCCGGCAAAATTTATCACATCCAGCTCTTCGTCGGAACAGCCCATTTCCTCGGCAATCATATGGGCATATCTTGCCACCCGGGTGGAATGCCGGCGGGTATAAAGGTCTCTGACTTCCAGAGCTGTAACAAAGGCAAACAGGGTGGAAAACAAATTGTCGTATATATTTTCATACAGGGCAATATTTTCAATGGCAGAAGCGGCCTTCTGGGTGATGAAATTCATATAATAAATATCTTTTTCACTGAAAAACCGGTCTTCCTGAAAAATAAAAGCAGATGCCACACCGAAAATTTTGTCCCGGATTTTCAAGGGAACCACCATAAAGGAGTTCACCGGTTCATCCAGCTGGTTGATTTGTTTTGATTCCGAAACCAGGCAGGGGTTTTCATCGGCGACAAGACATTCTTTCACATAAATTTTGGTTTTTTCAGGAATATCTTTGCCAAACCGGCGCACAATCAGCTCACTGGTATATGCGGAAGAAGATTCAGCCACCAGCACCAATGATGCATCCTTTTCTGAAAAAATATGAAAAAAAACCCTGTCTGCCTTGAGTTCTTCCACACCTAAATCCACCACTTTATTAAAAATCCCGTGGCTGGAATCAGTAGCGGAAAAATCCTCCATTACCCGGTTCAGGGTATTGACCTCTTCCACCCGTTTGAGTAACTGGGTGTTCAGTTCCTGGAGCCGGGCTTTCCGGGCCACTTCTTCCTTGAGAATCAGATTTTCCACAAACAATTCGCGTTCCCGTAAAATTCGCTTTAACGTCAACTCCATCTGTTCAAGATTCACCGGTTTGATGAGATAGTCCACCACCCCGTTTTTCAAGGTTTGAATGGAATTTTCCAAAGACGGATACCCGGTCATCACCACCACTGGCAGGGTATTTTCAATCTGTCTGATTTTTTCAGCCAGTTCAAGTCCATCCATCACCGGCATGTTGATGTCTGTGAAAATGCAGGAAATATTTATGCGGTTGATAATTTCCAGGGCCTTAACCCCGTTTTCAGCAGTATATATCTCATATCCTTTTTTTTGAAAATATCCCTCTGTTACATCCCGGATTCCTTCTTCATCATCCACCACCAGAACCTTAATGGTATCGTCAATCATTGTATTTTATTATCAACCTGTTTATGAATATTGTGTTTATTTCTTTGTAAATGTATATGAAAGCAATGGTTTTATCAATAAAAAATAAAATACAACTCGCGCGACAGATATAGAGAATATAATTCTAATATTAACCAGAAAATATAATATTTATTCTTGACATATAAAAAAAATAAGAATATTTTACTAAAAATTGCCCATTCACTCCTATAATGCAAACGGATGCCACGCCATGGACAAAACTGATTTACACATTCTGCATATCCTGCAGAAAAAAGCAAGAATTCCCAATGTTGAAGTTGCCAGAACCATCGGCATGGCCCCGTCTGCCGTACTGGAACGGATAAAAAAACTCGAAGCCTCGGGCATCATACAAGGTTATGAGGTCCGGCTCAACCCGGAAATGTTTACCTGTGCCATGGTGGCTTTTGTTCACATACAGGTATCAGATCCCGCCTGTTTTGATCAGACCGGCAACACCCTTGCCGCCATCGACCAGGTCCAGGAGGTCCATTACCTGGCCGGCCGGGACTGCCTGATGGCCAAACTCAGGGTGGCGGACAACAAAGAGCTGGCACATATCCTGCAAACCCGGATCAACAGCATAGATGCGGTTGTGTCCACAAGGACCCACATCGTGCTTTCCACCTTTAAAGAAAGTGCCAAAATCATGCTGACCCGGATCATATGATGCTTCCGAACCTTTTCGCATAAATCACATATTCAAGGAAATTTCCCATGCCCATGTCCAATGCTTTCCACAAAAGGCTTTCTGCAATCCTGCCTGATATCGTATCCTTCTTTGGCACCCCCTTTCATATCTATGATGAGACTGGTATCTGCAACACCTGCGATACACTTAATGCGGCATTCCATACCCTGGAAGGATTCAAGGAATACTTTGCCGTCAAAGCCCTGCCCAATCCTGCCATCATGAACATTCTGCGCAAAAAAGGATTTGGGTTTGACTGCAGTTCTGTTCCTGAACTGGTATTGGCCAGAAAAATCGGGGCCACAGGAGAAGAACTCATGTTCACTTCCAACAATACCAGTGATGAACAGTTCCGGCAGGCCATGACAAGTGGCGGGTGCATTTTGAACCTGGATGATATCTCTTTGATTTCAAAACTGCCTAAAATCCCGGAACTGATCTGTTTCAGGTACAATCCCGGCCCCCAGCGGTCCGGCAACCATATCATAGGCAATCCTGTGGAAGCCAAATACGGGGTCACCCATGACCAGATCCAGGCTGCCTATGAAAAAGCCATCCAGATGGGAATCAGGCGGTTCGGCATCCACACCATGCTGGCATCCAATGAACGCGATTATACATATATGGTTGAAACCGCGGACATGCTGCTGGAAATCATTACAGAACTTCACCAGAAGCTGCACATCACGTTTGAATTCATAAACATCGGCGGCGGCCTGGGCATTCCCTATACCCCGGAAGATACCCCCTTTGATCTGGCAGCCATGGCCGGAGGCATCATTGAATCTCTGGCAGAATTCAAAGAAAACCACAGCTGGGCACCCAGACTGTATATGGAAAGCGGCCGCTATATCACAGGTCCCCACGGGGCACTGGTCACCAGTGTCATCAACCACAAGCACACCTACAGAAATTATGTGGGGGTGGATGCCTCCATGTCCGCGCTCATGCGGCCGGGTATGTACGGTGCCTACCACCATGTGCATGTCCATGGAAAAGACCATCTGCCTGTATCCGGACCGGTTGACGTGGTGGGGGCTTTGTGTGAAAACAATGACAAATTTGCCGTCCAGCGGCCCCTGCAAAAAACCTGTGAAGGCGATATCCTGGTGATCCATGACACCGGTGCCCACGGCCATTCTATGGGATTTAACTACAACGGGCATTTACGGCCCCAAGAACTTATGCTACAAAAAGATGGCAGTGTTGCACTCATCCGGCGGGCTGAAACCATGGCAGATTATTTTGCCACCCTGGCGTTTGCACCCCGGACCATGCCGGCACCATGAAAGCTGTTAGCTTTTAGCTGTTAGCTGTTAGCTTTTAGCTGTTAGCTGTTAGCTGAGTACTGATAGCTTACGGCTTTCATATAAAACAGATGAAATGGCTGGATTCCCATGAAAGGAGGTATCATGTCCCATTGCATGGTTCTTGTCACCTGCGGCAGTGAAACAGAAGCCAGAGAGCTGGCATCCAAAATTGTTAACAGAAAACTGGCTGCCTGTGTGCAGATGAGTCCTGTGGTCAGCATCTATACCTGGGAGGGCCGGGTGCAGACAGAAACAGAAACCCGGATGGTCATCAAGACCCGGACATCCCTGTACCCTGATCTGGAAGCCTTTATTCTGGCACACCATTCCTATGAGGTGCCCCAGATCCTCCAGGTGCCGGTGGCAAACGGGCTGCCTGGGTTTCTTGACTGGATTGACCAGACCACCGGCAAATAAAACGCTTCGGCAAAAAAGTCCTGTCGTTAACCAGGAATGGCCCACTGCATTTTTCCTGTACTTTGCACAAAAAGTATTTCATAATGGGCCAAAATTACCACCCAGGCTGTAAAAGGAGACTGGTATTCATGAATCTCAGGGACGTATGTCCGGAAAAACTGCTGACCCCGGAAGAAAGCGTCAAAAAGATCAAAAACGGCAGCCGGGTGTTCATCGGCACCGGATGCGGTGAACCCCAGCGCCTGATAAAGGCAATGGTGGAGAATGTAAGTACCCAGGACATCATTGTATATCAGATGCTGTCATCTTCTTTGTCCAAATACATCCATGATGAAAAATTTTTGTCCCGATTTTCCATAAAGCTTTTTTTTATTTCCGTTCTCATGCGCCAGTCTGCGTTTGAAGGAAAAATTGACTATATCCCGGTGTATCTGTCCCAGATTCCCAAAATATTTGAACACCGGGAAATCGGCCTGGATGTGGCCCTGGTCCAGGTCTGCCCACCGGACAAGCATGGATACTGCTCTCTTGGCATTTCCGTGGACATCACCTTGTCCGGCCTGAAAAATGCCGACCTGGTAATCGCCCAGGTCAATCCCCGGATGCCCAGAACCTGGGGAGATTCAGTGGTGCATATGGATGAAATCGACTATCTGGTGGAATATGAAGAACCCCTGCTGGAATCTCTGCCCGGCCGGAAAAACAAAAAAGTGATAGAACGTATAGGCCATTATGTCAACATGCTGGTGGATGACGGCGCCACCCTGCAGATCGGATTCGGCCATTTGCCTGATGCGGTGATGCCTTATCTTGACAACAAAAAGGACCTGGGCATTCACACCCAGGTCATCACAGACGGGCTTTTGCCGCTGTTTGAAAAAAAAGTGATCACCAACAGAAAGAAAAACTACCTGCCGGACCGCGTGGTGGCTTCTTTGTGCATGGGATCCAAAGCCCTGTATGACTATGTGGACAACAACCCCATATTTTATTTCAAATCTTCGGAATTTGTTAACGATCCCAATGTGATCGCCAAAAACGACCGGCTGATCTCCATCAGTTCCGCTCTGGAAGTGGACCTGACCGGTCAGGTATGTACGGACTCCAAAGGATACCTGTTTTACAGCGGCATCGGAGACCAGGTGGATTTCATCCGGGGATCTGCCATGTCCGAAGGAGGCTTTTCGATTATCATCATTCCTTCCACTGCCCAGAATGGGGAGGTATCACGCATTGTGCCCCACCTGAGTGAAGGGGCAGGCGTGGCCACCACCCGAGGGGACATTGATATCATTGTAACCGAATACGGGATTGCAGAAATGCGGCGCAAAAGCATCTATCAGCGGGTGATGGAACTGGCCCAGATCGCCCATCCCAAATTCAGAAAAGAATTGATATCCGAGGCCAAAAAGCGCCACTATATTTTTCCGGATCAGCTGCCCCCCACCAGCCAGGACCTCATGTTTCTGGATTCCTACCATTACACTTTAAAACTTACCAACGGCAAGGACATCAATTTCAGACCCCTGCTGCCCTCGGATGAATTTGAGTCCCGGCATTTTTTCTATTCCCTGCAGGAAGATTCCATTTATTACCGGTTTTTTAACAAGCGCAAGGTGTTTTCCAGGGAAATGCTGCAGCAGCAATGGGCGGAAGTGGACTACCGCCGGAATATGACCCTGATCGGTCTGATGCAGGTGGGCCAGCGCAAACAGATCGTGGCCATCGGCTCCTATGCCGAAGCCACCGAAGATGCAGCAGAGGTGGCATTTCTGGTGAAAGAAAACCTGCACGGCCTGGGCATCGGCTCTTTTTTACTGGCATCCCTGGAGGGCATTGCAAAAGAAAACAATTACACAAGCTTTATTGCAACTGTGCTGGCGGAAAACCGCAAAATGCTCAAGGTCTTCCAGAAGCGCTACCCGAATGCACGGTTCATGCGCACCGGCAGCGGCGAAATTGAAGTGGAAATGCCCTTTACATGACTTGTCTGCCCGCCTTGTGATCCGGCTGCCTATTGTCTGTTTTTGGAACTCAACTCTGGAAAATCCCAGTAAAAATATTCTGTCAACTGCCCCTGGCCGTCCGGATCTGATGTGGAAACTGCCATCTCCCGCAGTTCGATACGCCGGATTTTACCGGAAATGGTCTTGGGAACTTCAGTGACAAACTCAATGATTCTGGGAATCTTGAATTTTGCCAGAATATTGGTGGTGTGTCTGAACAATTCCAGGGCCAGGTCCCGGCTCGGTTCAATCCCCTGGTTCAGAATAACATAGGCCTTGACCAGCTGGTACCGCTGGGGATCAGGCGCCCCCACGACCGCGGCTTCCGCCACCGCAGGATGTTCCACCAGCGCACTTTCCACCTCAAAAGGCCCGATGCGGAAATCCGATGATTTGATAACATCATCAGCCCTGCCAACAAACCACCAGTATCCATCTGAATCAAAAGATGCCCGGTCTCCGGTGTAGTAAAAATTGTCCACAAACACGGCACTCATTTTTTCCGGGTTGCCGATGTATTTGCAGAACAACCCGACACCCCGCCACCTGTCAAGCCTGACCACAATATGGCCCACCGTATCAGGAGTGGTAATCTCATTGCCTTCATCATCTGCCAGGGCCACATCATACATGGGAATGGGTTTGCCGAATGATCCGGACCGCATGGTTTCGGCCATCCAGGGGGGGTTCCCGATCATGGCAGTGGATTCGGTCTGTCCGTAAAAATCTCTGATCCGGGTGCCGGTATGGTTTTTCCACCGGTTGATGACATCCGGGTTCAGGGGTTCTCCTGCTGAGATGGACTGACGCAGACAGGACAGGTCAATTCCTGACAGATCTGTATTCACAAACATCCGCCAGGCAGTGGGGGGCGCGCAAAAAGTGGTGACCCGGTGCAGTTCCAGAGCTTTGAGGTAAAGTGCAGGATCAAGTGTAGTAAAAGCAAATGCGGTCACGGCAGCACCCACATTAAAGGGCACAAAAAAAGAAGACCAGGACCACTTTGCCCAGCCGGGTGCACTCAGATTATGGTGGACATCATCAGGCCGGGTACCGATGACAGCCGTGGTGGACAAATGGCCCACTGGATAGGACAAGGCTGTGTGTCCCACCCGTTTGGGAAGCCCTGTGGTGCCGGAAGTAAAAAAACAGAACAGAATATCATCGGACCGGGTGCGGGCAGCCGGGGCGTCCGTGCTCTGAGAGCTGATCTCCTCAAAACCGGTCCATCCCTGTCTTGTGCCCAGCACCAGTTTTACTTTTGGATGAATACCGGTCTGGGCAGCTGCCTGGTCAATGAGTTCCGCACTGGCTTCATCAGCCAGTACCACATCCGGCTTAAAGGTTTCAAACCGGTATTCCAGCTCTCTGGGGGTCATGGATGTTGCAGTGGGAACCGCTACAATACCGGCTTTTATGCAGGCCAGACTGGCAATCCAGATTTCCGGGAGCACCGGTGCCATCATGTACATATTGTCGGTGTGACCCACCTCTTTTTGTGCAAGGAAATTTACCAGCTGGCTGGCCTTTTGGGCCAGGTCCAGATAGGAAAATGCTTTTTTTTCACCAGTATGGATATCATGCCAGATCAACGCAGTCTTGTCAGGGGTGTTTTTCACATGCAGATCTTCAAAAACCTGGCTGGCCCAGTTAAAATGGGCCGGCACTGCCAGTTGGTTCATGTTTGAAAAAAAAGATTTTGCCCTGTGTTCTTTGTCAGCGTTGTCCGCCATCTGGTTGATCTGGATAATCTCTTGATAAAGCGATTTCATACCGTTCAAACACTCCTTGCAATCTGATTTAATGTTAGGTATAGCATCAGACCGATACAATCTGGTCCAGTTCCCTATGGCCGTGACCCCTGGTCACGGCGGTGGTACAAAATAAAACCCGGCAAAAACAGGCAGCCATGGACAAAAAAGACCCCATCCTTATACTGGCCCCTTTACAGGGATTTACTGATGTAACATTTCGAAATGTGTATGCCAAGCATTTTTGCGGCCTTGATGCGGCCCTGGCCCCGTTTATTTCCACCATGGGACAGCAGCGGCTCAAACCATCACGGATCCGGGATGTGGCGCCCCGTCTCAACCAGGATCTGCCGGTAACCCCCCAGATCCTGGGCAATGTGGCAGAAGACTTTATCTTTCTGGCCGGTCGTCTGGCTGATATGGGGCATGATCTTGTCAACTGGAACCTGGGATGCCCCCACTCCAAAATTGCCAAGAAAGGGCGTGGTTCCGGTCTGCTTTTATTTCCGGAAAAAATCGATGCCCTTCTGGACCGGATAATCCCTGATATCCCGATGGCATTGTCCGTCAAAATCCGCCTGGGCCGAAAAAGCAAGGATGAAATCCATGATCTGATCTCTGTGCTGGACCGCCATGATCTGGACCATATCATCCTGCATCCGCGCACCGGCATTCAGATGTACCAGGGCACAGCTGACCATGATGCGTTCGGAACCGCCATGGCACAAAGCCGCCATAATTTTGTCTATAACGGGGATATTACGGATATCCGCTCTTTTTTGACGGTAAAAAACCGTTTTGCCGGGATCAACCGTTTCATGATCGGCAGGGGCATCCTTGCCAACCCGTTTCTGCCCGAAGAAATCAAGGGTGTTCCCCGGAACCCGGACGACCGTCTGGTAAGGCTGCAGGCTTTTCATGATGACCTTCTGGCTGCCTATAGCACCATAATCTCAGGCCCTGGACATTTAATCGGGCGCATGAAAGGGTTCTGGAATTATCTGGGTCCTTCCTTCAAAAACCACAAAAAACCGGTGAAAAACATACTGAAATCCACGTCCATACAATCCTATACCCATAATGTGGCACAATTTTTTGCGGCACAGCCTGTTTTTTGTCCCTGACCCCCCGGACTCAGATACGGTTTCCTGCTGCAAACCCCTGGTGCACTGCATCAAAAGCCGTGCCCACTTTGGCGGCATCCCCTGCTGTTTCCCAGGCAATACCCATGCTGTCCACCAATGCTTCAAGGGGGTTGTGGGAAACAGATCCTGCCGCCACCACCACAGTATCCACAGCCAGTGTTTCAGATTTTCCACCCCGCTCAAAGGTCAGGCCGGTGTCGGAAATGCCGGTCACTACTGCCGATGTCATGGTTTCAATGCCGCACCTGCCAAGGTCCTGGAGCATTCCCCATTTGGTGGATTTGCCGATATCCTTTCCGACTTTGTCCATCATCTCAAAAACAAAAATGCGGGTATTGCCGGCCACCGCCATTTTATAAAGGGTCTGGGGGTCTTCCGCCTGGTTGACCAGCAGAAATTTCACCACATCTGCAGGCATCGCCCCCTTTTCCGCCAGAAAAAGTGCGGTTTCCACCCCTACGGCATTGCCGCCGATGACGGCCACCCGGTTTCCAGCAATTACCCGGTTTTCCAGCACATCCCAGGCCTGGACCACATGGGGCAGGTCTATGCCGGGAAGGGGAGGTGAAACCGGCACCGCACCAGTGGCCAGGATCACAGCATCAGGGGCATTTTCCCGGATCACTGCCTGGTCCACCCCGGAATTGAGAACCACTGGTATTTGTTCCAGGGTCAGCTGGTTTGCCAGGTCTCTGGAAAACCGGGCAAACTCTTCTCTGCCCGGCGGGGCTGCAGCCAGATGCAGCTGTCCTCCCAGACGGCCGGTTTTTTCATGCAGTACCACCCGGTGTCCCCGCCGGTGGGCCGTCAAAGCCGCTGTCATGCCGGCAGGCCCGCCGCCAACCACCAGTATGTTTTTGGGCGAAGATGTCTTTTTCACAACCCTGGTGCTTTCATGCCCGGCCAGAGGATTGCACAGGCATTCCACCTGTTTGAGCTTGAACAGATTGTCAAAACATCCCTGAGCACAGGCTATGCAGTGTACAATTTCCCTTTCCCGGCCCTGTTTTGCCTTTTCGGGAAGCATGGGGTCGGCAATCAGGCTTCTGCCCATGGCCACCATATCGCAATGTCCTTTTGCCAGGAGGTTTCTTGCGGTCTCCGGGTCATTAATTCTGTGGGAGGCGATCACCGGGACATCCACCTGTTCTTTGATGCCGGCAGCCAGATAGGAAAAGGCGCCTCTGGGCACCTGGGAAACAATCTGGGGCACCCTGGCCTCATGCCATCCCACATTGATGCACAAGGCATCCACAGGTCCGCTTGCCAGGGTTCGGGCATAGGTTTTCAGTTCTTCTCTGGTATTGCCGCCAGGCATAAAATCATTACCGTTCATGCGCACAATAAGCGGAAAGTCTTTGCCCACAGCATCCCGCACTGCCGTCATCACCTGGAGGCCGAACCGCATCCGGTTTTCCAGGCTCCCGCCGTATGCATCTGTGCGAAGATTGGTCAACGGTGATAAAAACTCACTGATGAGATAGCCTGTGCCGCTGAGGATCTCCACAGCATCAAATCCGGCTTTTTTTACCCGCAAAGCTGCCTGGGCAAACCGGTCAACGGTCTGTTCAATTTCCCGGAGGGTCATTTCTTTGGGCACTTCTCTGGTGAGGCGGGAGGCAATGGCAGAGGGGGCCACCGGTTGTTTGCCTTCCAGAAAGAAGGAAAAATTATACCGGCCTGCATGGTTGAGCTGCACCGCACCTTTGGAGCCGTTGTCTTTGATGGCGGCTGCCAGCCGGGAAAGGCCCGGAATAAACCGGTCATCATGGGCCCCTATATTCTGGGTGTTTCCGGAAAGCTCATCCACTGTGGCAAATCCCACACAGATGAGACCGGCGCCACCTCTGGCCCGCAATGCATAAAAATCTACAATCTGGTCTGTAACCGCATAATCCATTCCCATGCCCAGATGCATGGCTGGCAGGTAAATCCGGTTATCCAGGATCAGGGTATTTATGGTAATGGGTTCAAACAACAAATCTTTCATATCTGTCTCCATTCATCTGTTAATCAGAATCAGCATGTACAACAATCACCCCATTAAAACACCCTTTATAAGGGCTGTCACTCTTTTTTGTCAGACAATGAAGGCGGCTGGTTTTCCGATGAAGCGGATTTTTGTTTCGTGATAGTATTTTTGCCTGTCACCTGACAGGCATCCCGCATTCAGGTGGAAATGCCCATTTTGGGCAGCACATAAATCTGCAGCAGCAGGTAAATTCCCACAAATCCTATGATCAAAAGTATTTCTTTCATTATTCCTCTCCTTGAAAAAGGTTAGGTACATAATAAGCATAAATCCCGGACAATTCAACCAGCTGTTAGATGGTCAATGCAGAACTTTTTCAACACAGTATTTCTCAGGTTCCCCCGGGTAAAGTATCTGAGGGGATCCCCAGGGACTTGCACCCAAAAAGGCAAATTGGTATAATGGGGAATAAAAAATCATCGGATTTTTTACAGACAGATTTGTATTAATGGTTTTACCAGCAAGGAGGCAGTTATGCCGATTTTTGAATTTCAGTGTAATTCCTGCAAACAGGCGTTTGAAAAACTTGTGTTTGCAGGAGATGCGCCTGATATCACCTGTCCGGAATGCAAAAGCCGGGATATCACAAAAAAAATGAGCGCTGTAAGCTTCATGGGCAAAAGCATGGGTACCTGTGCTGCAGATACCCCAAAAGGCTTTTCCTGAGCCAGTTAAGTACCGGACGGCCGTGTGCCGTCCACACCCTGCTGGCAGCCCACTGTGAAATAAGCTTGCATAACATGGATTTGTGTTTAATATAAAAACAGATCTGCTGCACAGCTGGCAGACTGTTTTTATACCATATTTTAATAATATAAATGGAGATTTCCCGTCATGATTAAAAAACCCCGGAACATATTGTTTGCCTCTGACCTGTCTGTGGACATGAAGCAGATCTTTGAACATGCTGTTGCCATGGCCACTTATGCCGATGCCAACCTCATCGTTCTCCATGTTATGGAAGAATCCAGTCCGTCCGCGGAAAGACAGGTGAAAATGGCCTTTGGAGAATCCCTGTACCAGGAGATTAAAGCCAAACACAAATCCGGGGCACGGGATCTGCTCATAGGAAAAAATGTGGATGCTTTGCGGATCCGCCAGGCCATTGCCGGTTTTTTCGAAGACCGGGAAAATGCCCCCTCCCACGCTGATTCCCCCATCAAGAAAATCCTGGTGGCAGAAGGACGCTCCATTGCAGATGAAATTGTATCCACCGCCATTGAAGAGGACTGTGCCTTCATTGTCATGGGATGCAGGCAGCAGGGGCTGCTCGCACAGACCATGGGGGACAAACTGGTGCGCAAAGTATTGAAACGTGCTTCTGTTCCAGTGTTTGTGGTGCCCCGCGCGAACGAATAAAATCAGGCGGATACAAAAGTTCCCCTGTTTTCCCGGCCCCTGAAAAAAGCAACAGCAGCGCCGATAAAGGCCAGGCCGCTGCCAAAGGCCATGGCGTGTTTAAACCCTGCCATGAATGCCGGTGCCATGACAGGTGTATATCCCTCCGGTCCCTGCCCCTGAAGGGATACAAAGCTGGAAAATATCGCACCTGCCAGTGCCACTCCGGACACCATGCCCAGATTCCTGGCAGTGGCTGTGGCACCGGAAGCAATCCCCCGCTGGTGTACAGGTACAGATCCCATGATGGCGGTATTGTTGGGGGAAACAAACAGGGCGGTACCGATACCGGCCAGGGCAATGCGCCAGACAATGGACAGCACCCCCATATCCGGGTATGAAAACACAAGAAAAAACAAAGACAGCCCCATGAGAACCATGCCGGTGGTGCATAATATCCTGGATCCTGCCCGGTCTGCCAGCATGCCGGAAACAGGGGAAATTACCAGTAAAAACAAAAACGGTACGATCATGATCGTGCCTGTTTTGGAAGCAGAAAATCCACATGGATATGTCAGAAAAAACGGCATCATGAACACCATAACGAACAGGCAGGCAAAGAGAATGGCTGAAGCACTCAGGGCCATTGCAAACAGCCGGTTTTTCATCAAATCCAGATCAAAAAGAGGATATGGCGTGCGTTTTTCATGAAATACAAAGCCCAGCGCACAGGTTCCGCCTATCAACAGGCACAGGCCTGATTTTACAGAAATCAGGCCCCAGTCAGAAGACCGTACCATGGTTACGATCAGACTGTTGAGCATGACTATGAGCAGCAGACTGCCGATCTTGTCCAAAGGTTCCCGGGACCCGCTTCCCCCGGGCAGCCCTCTGAGTACAAACACCCCTGCTGCCATTGCCAGGACACCTATGGGCACATTGATATAAAAAATCAGGCGCCAGGAAAAATACTCCAGAATCATCCCGCCTGCCAGAGGCCCCAAAGTCAGGCCTGCAGCCACCACCGCTCCCACCATACCCAGGGCCCTGCCCCTTTCTTGCGGAGCAAAGGCATCCACCACCAGGGCCGGGGAACAGGCCATGAGCATGGAGGCACCAACTCCCTGGACCGCCCGGGCACCTACTAAGAAAAGAGAAGTCATGGCATTTGCGCACAACAGGGAACCCAGGGTAAATACCAGAAATCCGGTCACATATACCATGCGGCGGCCCTGAATATCAGACAGTCTGCCAAAGGTAAGCAAAAGAGAGGATACGGAAAGCAGATAAATCACCACCACCCATTGCACGGTTTTTACATCCGAAGACAAATCTTCCATAATATAAGGCAGTGCCACATTGACAATGCTGGAATCCAGGGTGGACATGAAAATAGACACCCCCACCAGAGAAAATATCCGCCATTTTTTATCATACAACCCCATACACATCCCATTCCATTCTTTTGATACAGCCAAGAATATGTTATATTTCATTAGCAAACAAGAAAATTTACAAAGGAGCCTCATGGCAACTATTAATGATGTGGTGTTAATTTATCTGGAAGATAACCCTGTGGCTTTTGCCAGAGTTGAAAATATTGTGCCTGACCACAAAAAAGACTGGTACCAGATCACACTTCTCATGCTCCAGATCCCTTTGCAGACGGTTACCTGGATACTCAAAGACGATTATATCAATGGTGGAGAATTCCAGATGAGCGGCAAGAAGATGCGCCTGGAAACCGTAAAAGCCCCGGAAGAAACGCATGATCTGCCGCAGGAAAAAAAAACCGACTCCCAAAAAGAAGAACCGGTTGATGCGCAGAGTTCGGAACCAGGTCAAATCATATCTTTTGCTGATCTGAAGAAAAAAAAACATGAGCACTGACCGGGATATAGTTATTTCCGCATCCAGGCGGACAGATATTCCGGCATGGTATACACCATGGTTTCTAAAACAGATACGGCAGCAGTGTTTTACCACAGTCAACCCCTTTACCCGAAAAACCAGAAAGGTTCATGTCTGCCCGGGAAACACCCACAGCATCGTGTTCTGGTCAAAAAATTATGGGCCGTTTCTGGATTGTGACGCACCTGGGATTCTTTCGGATATGGGGTTTAACCTGTTTTTCAATTTCACCATCAATTCCAGAACCCCCCTGCTGGAACCATGCCTGCCTGACCTGGACACCCGGATTGACCAGGCAAAAGAGCTTGCAGACAGGTTCGGTCCGAATGCGGTTGCCTGGCGGTTTGATCCTGTTTGTTTTTACACGGATGATACCGGTTGTGTAAAAAACAATCTGGCTGATTTTCTTTACATTGCAGATGCCATGGCAGCCATGGGCATTACAGTTTGTGTCACCAGCTTTTATGATCCATACCGCAAAGTTGACACCCGGCTCAGGTATCTTACAAAAACAGGCAGGGCTTTCATCTGTTTCACAGACCCTTCTCCTGCAGACAAAAAACAGCTGATCAGCCGCATGGCTGGACAGCTAGAAATAAAACATATCCGGCTGCATCTGTGCTGCGAAGCAGCACTGTACAATACGGTAAAATCACGGTACTCAAATATCTTTGAAAACGCCTGCATCAATGGTCCTTTGCTGAAAAAACTATACAGGGGTAACCCGGAAATCCGCCGGGATTACGGACAGCGGGCAAAAAAAGGATGCAGGTGTACCATTGCTGTTGATATCGGATCCTATCAGGACCACCCCTGTTTTCACAACTGCCTGTTCTGCTATGCAAATACTGAAATGGACCTCAGAATAAAACAAGGTGTTCCGCAATGAAAATCGGTTCTTTGACCATACCCGGCAAAACTTTTCTGGCGCCGCTGGCCGGTGTAACCAGCCTGCCGTTCCGACGGCTTGTGAAAGAATGCGGCTGTGCCGTGGTCTGCTCGGAAATGATCAGCGCCAAAGGTCTGTTTTACAACTCACAGAAAACCGTGACGTTGCTGCAGACAGATGAAATGGAAAGACCCCTTTCTGTCCAGATTTTCGGTGGGGAACCGGCAATAATGGCCAGGGCTGCAACCGCCATAGAAGCGATGGGAGTGGCAGATATTCTGGATATCAATTTCGGATGCAGTGTAAAAAAAATCATAAAACAGGGAGCCGGCGTTGCATTGATGCAGGATATGAAAAACAGCCGGACCATTTTACAGGCCGTGCGAAAGGCCACCTGCCTGCCGTTTACCATCAAAATCAGATCCGGCTGGGACCGGTCAGGTTCCCAGGCCCTGGGCCTGGCAAAAATTGCCCAGGATGAGGGTGTGGATGCCCTCATTTTGCATCCGCGCACGGCAACCCAGGGATTTAAAGGAACTGCAGACTGGCAACTCATCGGGCAGCTCAAAAAACACATATCCATACCGGTTATCGGCAATGGTGATATCCACACGGTTCAGGATGCCGCAGCCATGATGCACCAGACCGGATGCGATGCAGTTATGATCGGCAGGGCCGCCATGGCCAACCCCTTTATTCTCCATCAGGTGGAATCTTTTTTAACACATGGCAGGTACAAAGAAATATCTGCATCCGACATCTTCCGGAAAATGGAGCGGCTTATCCATCTGTATGTGGACCATTTCGGGGAAGATACTGCCTGCAAAATGCTGAGGGGCAGACTGCCGTGGTTTGTGAAAGGGCTGCCCGGATGTTCTGGTTTTCGAAAGCAATTATCCCGGATACCCTCAAAAAAAACCACCCTGGAACTTATCAGGGCATATGAATATCGCCTCAACAATACGGTGCGGTATGCCAGCGAAAGGACATGGCCGGCATCGCAAGACGAAAAAATCGCAAAAATGTCTTGACAAAGGCGGAAAAATGCAGCATAACTGGCAGACGTTTTATATCAATGGCATTGTTCGAATTTTTTTCGATACCAATGTAGCTGTACAAAAATTAGAATCTTACGAATGTCAGGCCATCGTCATGGCCAAAAATATTGAAAACTTCCAAGGAGCGTATGAATTAAATGAACGATTTTTTACAAAGCCTTCGCAACGGACAGGCTGACAAACAACGGACCCCCAAAACCCGCAAAAATTATGACAATTCTTATCAATACAACAACAACGCCAGATTTCCTTCCTACGGGAACGGATACCAGAATACCAGAAATCCCAACATGAAACGCCAGCCCATGCCGGCAGGCCCCATGGGGAACCAGATGCCCCCGGAAGATCCCGGCATGACCATGCTGGCAGATGCCATTGAAAACCTGACCAACCATGTTGAAATCCTGGTCAAAAACCAGGAATATCTGACAACGGTGCAGGAAAGAACAGCTGATATGCTGGAACGGCAGGCATTTGCCATTGAGCGGATTGTGAGCCATCTCAGCATGAAATCGCAGCCCCGCAGCGACGCACCCCCATTGGTATCTGAAACCAGTGATGAAATTCTGCACCAGAGCCAAGCATCTGCTGCTGCGGACCAGGCGGTTACAACCCAGACAGAACCGGCCGAGGATCAGCCTGTACCTCGGCAATCCCGGAAGACAGCTGATAAAGATTTTTTCCCGGAAGATATTTTGACGCCGGCTGATCCAGAGAAAAAAACCATCCGCCGGGTAATCAGAAAACGCAAAAAACCCGTGGCTGCCAAAAACCCTTCTACAGAAACGGCTGCCGACACTGCTCTGCTTCCCAGGGAAAAAGTCATGGATATTATCCAGACCATGCGCAGGCAAAATGCCACCTATGACCAGATCGCCAAACATCTGGTAAAACTGGGACAGCCCACCTTCTCCGGCCGCGGAGAATGGCACGCACAAACCATTCACAGACTCTGCAGCAAAAAATAAATACCTGCCGCCTGTTTGCAGCAGCAGGCATCGGAAAAAGCATTGCTTTTTCCGATGCCTTATGACCAGCGTCTTTTCCTTATGGCCTGCGCCTTTCCATATAGGCATCCCACTCACAGGGCAGAAGCTGCTGCTTTTTTGTATTGCAGGCTTTGCAGCAGGGAACCAGATTGAATTTTTCCGATCTGCCTCCCCGCACCAGGGGGATGATATGGTCCATGGTCAGTTCAGAAGGGGCAAAGGTTTTGTTGCAATAATAACAGATACCAGACGACCGTTTGCGTTTCCACCATTGGGTGTTGCGCAGCTTTCTGGCCTTTGTCCGCTCTTTTTTCAGAAATATGTCGTCCATGCATAAACAGAAATTGTCGGTCATCTTTTATTACCTGAACCCATCTAATATCCGAACTCATCCAGGATCCGCTGGTTGCTCACCCAGTCTTTGGTCACCTTTACAAACAGCTTGAGCAGGACCTTTTTTCCCAGCATTTTTTCCATGTCCATTCTGGCCTGGGAGCCGATGCGGGAGAGCATGGACCCTTGCTTACCGATAATGATACCTTTTTGCGAACTGCGTATCACATGGATGCTGGCATGGATGACGATCAGTTTTTTTTCCACATCAAAGGCATCCACGGTCACAGCGGAAGAATAGGGAATTTCCATGCCAGTGAGGCGAAACACCTTTTCTCTGATAATTTCCTTGACCATGAATTTTTCGGAAACATCGGTAAACGTGTCTTCAGGATACAGCCGTGGTCCCCGGGGCAGGTTTTTTTCCACCTCATCCATAAGCTGTGCCACCTGGATGTTCTGCCTGGCAGATATGGGTATCACCGCCTTGAAATCAAAAACAGGTGCAAATTTTTCCACCAGCGTAAAAAGATCTGCCTTTGCTGCGATATCCACTTTATTCAATGCCAGGATAACCGGTTTTTCAGCCTTGTGCAGTTGTGCAATGATCTGCTTTTCTGCTGAAAAATTACGCGAAACCGCATCCACCATGAACAGAATAAGGTCCACATCTTCCACTGCCTGCAGGGCCTGGTCCACTATCCGCTTGTTGAGCAGGCTGGTGCTTTTGTGTATCCCGGGAGTGTCCACAAAAATGATCTGGGAACAGGGCCGGTTCACGATGCCCAGAATTCGGTCCCGGGTGGTCTGGGGTTTTTTGGAGGTGATGGATATTTTCTGGCCCAGCACCTGGTTCAACAGGGTTGACTTGCCCGCATTGGGTGCGCCGATGATGGCCACAAACCCGGATTTCATATCTTTTTCCATGGTCATTCTTTCTGGTCATACCACGCCATCAGGCTGTCGATTTCATCCAGCACAGTTTCCCGTCCCAGCCGGGTTTTGGCTGAGAACACAATCACTGCGTTTTTGTCTCTGTGCAGCCGGGAGCAGATGGCGGCACACCGTTTTTGCTGCTGTGTTTTTGATAATTTGTCTGCTTTGGTCAGCACCACCAGATAGGGTATGCTGTGTGATTCCAGCCAGTCAGCCAGAGCAAATTCTTCCTGCCTGGGATCTCTGCGGATATCTATAATAAGCACCAGGCCCAGAAGATTGCTCCTGCCTGCCAGGTATTTTTCCACCATGGGCTGCCATGTGGCCCGAATCTTTTTGGATACCTTGGCATACCCGTATCCGGGCAAATCCACCAGAGAGAGGTTCTCATTGACCAGAAAAAAGTTGATCAGCTGGGTGCATCCGGGCCTGGAACTGGTTTTCACCATATCCCTGCGCTGGATCAAGGTGTTGATCAGTGAACTTTTCCCCACATTGGACCGTCCGGCAAAGGCAATTTCGGCAAAATCGTAATCCGGATACTGGTCCGGTTTGACCGCACTTTTTACAAACTGCACATCCTGGATCTTCATGGTCTTGTCTTTATATACTTTTCCATGCGGTCCATGCCCCGGGTCAGATTTTCCAGGGAATTGGCATAGGAAAATCGCAGGTATCCTTCTCCGTTGGCACCGAAATCAATGCCCGGTGTCACCCCGATATGGGCTTTTTCCAGAATATCAAACGCGAGGGCATAGGAATCGGTGGAAATATGTTTCACATTGGCAAACACATAAAATGCCCCGGTAGGGGGCACTGTAATTCCCAGGCCCATATCCTGCAGCCGCTGTATCATATACAACCGGCGTTTGTTATACACCTTTCGCATATGCTGTGTTTCTTTGGCAGCATGTTTGAGTGCGGCGGTGCCGGCCATCTGGGCCACGGAATTGGCACAGATGAAAAAATTCTGCTGCAGAATCTGCAGGGCCCTGACAAAGGCAAAAGGGGCGATCAGATACCCCAGGCGCAGACCGGTCATGGCAAAGAGTTTGGAAAATCCGTTGAGAACAAAGGCTTTGGAAGTAAATTCCAAGATGGAATGTTCTTTGCCCTCATAGACCAGGCCATGGTAGATCTCATCGGAGATGACATACAGGTCATGTTTTTTTGCAAGTGCCACAATTTCCTGCATCCGGTCCTCGGGAATCACGTTTCCGGTGGGGTTGGACGGTGAATTAATGAAAATGGCCCTGGTTTTCGGGGTGATTTTCGCTTCTATGGCATCCGGGGTAAAGACAAAACCTTCCTCTTCAAACACGGGTACAGTGACCGGAACCCCCTGGACATAATTGATGAAATTGGCATAACAGGCATAATGGGGATCGGAAATGATGACCTCATCCCCCGGGTTTACCAGAACTGAAAACAGCAGCAGCATGGCAGGGGAGGTGCCCGATGTCACCAGGATTTGTGCGGGATCAACATTGGTACCGTATGTATCTGCATGATATCGGGCAATGGCCTGGCGCAGTCTGATATCCCCCAGGCTGTGGGTATAGCAGGTGGCGTTGCAGTTCAGGGCATCCCGGGTTGCCTGATTGACACATTCAGGCACATCAAAATCAGGCTCACCGATTTCCATATGAATCACATCAATGCCGGCAGATTCCATCTGATGAATTTTTTCCAGCACATCCATCACGATAAAAGGGGTGATCTTTTCACAGCGTCTGGCAGGTTTCATTTTACAGCACCTTGTTAAGGGGATATTCGATAATGCCTTCCGCCCCTTCTTTAAGCAGCTGGGGAATCAGGTCCCTGACATGTTTTGTATTGATAATGCTTTCCACCGAATACCAGTCGGACTGGTACAGTCCTGCAATGGTGGGGGCATTGAGGCTGGGCAGAAGGGAGACAATTCTGGGTATCTTGTTTTCCGGTACATTCATTTTAATCCCCACCATCTGGTCTGCTACCAGCGCCCCTTGAAGCAGCTGGGCAATCTGCTGGATTTTTTCTCTTTTCCCGGGATTCTGCCAGGCGGTTTTATTGGCAATGAGCTGGGTATTGGTTTCCATAACTTCGTGGATTACCCGCAGGTTATGGGCCCGGATGGTACTTTCGGTTTCCGTAATCTCCACGATCGCGTCAGCAAGACCGGATACGATTTTGGCTTCTGTGGCCCCCCAGGAAAATTTTACTGTCACATTGATATGGCGTTCTTTGAAAAAGCGTCTGGTGAATTTGACCAGCTCCGTGGAAATGGTCATACCCTCCAGATCTTTGAGTGCGTTTATGGGGGATTCACTGGCCACGGCCACCACCCACCGGGCCGGCCGGGCACTGACTTTGGAATAGACAAGGTCTGTCACCACATGTACATCTGATTCATGCTCCGCCACCCAGTCACGACCAGTGAGACCGGCATCAATAACACCGCTTTCCACATTAATGGACATTTCCTGGGCCCGGCACAGGGCGCATTCAATGGTTTCATCATCGATGTCAGGAAAATAGCTTCTTCCTTCCACATTGATTTTCCATCCCGATCGTCTGAACAGGTCAATTGTAGCATTCTGCAGGCTTCCTTTGGGGATGCCCAGTTTGAGTATCTTTTGCATTATCTGTATACCTTTTTGGGATCAAACACCTTTTGGCTGATGGTGGTAAGTTCATTGCCCTGCACCGCCCTGAAAAAACAGCTTTTATACCCTTTGTGGCAGGCTGCACCGCCGGCCTGCTCCACCTGGAGCACCAGGGTATCTTGGTCGCAGTCCACAAGAATTTTTTGGACATGCTGCACATGGCCCGAGGTTTCCCCTTTTGTCCACAGCATGTTGCGCGAACGGCTGTAATAAGTGGCTTTGCCGGTCTGCAGGGTCTTTTCAAAGGCCTGGCGGTTCATATAGGCCAGCATGAGCACCTCACCGGTTTGTGCATCCTGGGCAATGGCGGGAATCAACCCCCCGGTCTTTTCAAAATCAAGCTGGATCATGGCAACTCTTTTGTATTCCTTTTGTCAATTAATCCCTGAGCCCTCTATGTTTACCCAAACTCCCTTAAAAAGTCAATTTATAAACAAAAACGCTCCCGATGAATTCATTCTAACCGTCAGTCCATCTATTTTTGGCCATCATGGCCGTCATATTATTGAGCCATGAAAGGAAAAGACAACAAGGAAGGGCTTCTTCGTGCCCTTCTTTCCCTTCGTGGTTTTCCATAAATCATATCAATGCAAAGCCATATTGATGTTCTCAGGCAAAAGCGGTATAATTTTGGTCTGGATATTTGCCATAAGTTATGTCCGTTTTTTGATCGCTCTGTGCAGCACACTTTCCCAGGCCCCGCCCCTGGTGGTGTCCTGTGCCCGGCCCGAGATCTACGGGGGCCTGTTTGCATGAGAACAATGCAGAGCGGCAACCCGCCCTCTGATTGAAGCCCATCCCGGCATATGGTAACAGGCCCCCTTCGGATCTGACGGTCCGTTCACAGGACACCACCAGGGGCTCACCATAAAAACGCACGCTGCTATAGCAAATATTCAGATTTTGGTTTAATTTATTGCTTAACGGAGGGCAATCTGATAACAAGCATGCAACATTTTTTCTCACTACATAATATTGCTGTAATGATACCATGACAAACAAAAAATCCAGATCCGCGGTAATGAAAAAACGCGGAAAAAAAGACAAACACCTGGTGCTGTTTTTTTTAAAATGGGGACTTGCCGCAATTGTTTTTGGCATTCTGCTTGCTGCCGGCGGTGTATTCGGACTGTATTTTTACCTGAGCAAGGATCTGCCCAAAATCAATTCTTTAGCAGATTACCGGCCGGCCACTGTTACCAGTGTGTTTTCTGACGACGGCCGGAAAATTGGTGAATTTTACAAAGAGCGCAGGATCGTCATCCCTTTGTCAAAAATGCCGGAAAACCTGATCAACGCGTTTGTGGCTGCCGAAGATTCACGGTTCCGGGAGCATCCGGGCATCGATATCCAATCCATTTTCCGGGCATTCATCAAAAATTTTCAGGCCGGGGCCATTACCCAGGGGGGCAGCACCATTACCCAGCAGGTCACCAAATCCTTTCTGCTGACACCGGAACGAACCTATGAACGCAAGCTCAAAGAAGCTATCCTGGCCTACCGCATAGAAAAAAAATTCACCAAGGATGAAATTTTATTTTTATACATGAACCAGATTTATCTGGGCCATGGTGCCTACGGGGTTGAGGCGGCTGCAGAAAATTATTTCGGAAAACACGCCCAGGACCTGAACCTGGCTGAATGTGCCATGCTGGCCGGACTTCCCCAGGCCCCCAGCCGATATTCTCCTTTCCGGTTTCCCGACCGGGCCAAACAGCGCCAGATCTATACTTTGAACCGCATGAAGGAAGAGGGCATGGTAACCAACATGAAAGTTACCGAAGCCATTGATCTGGAACTGGACATCAAGCCCCGCAAAAACTGGTTTATTGAAGCAGTGCCATACTATACCGAACATGTCCGGCGGTATGTGGAAAAAAAATACGGGAAAGATGCCCTGTACAACCAGGGACTGCAGATCCACACCGCTGTCAATATCGAACTGCAGAAAATGGCCCGGGAGGCGGTCAAAAAAGGGCTCATGGATCTGGACCGGCGGATGGGATTTCGGGGGCCTGAAAAAAACATATCAGCCCTTGCAATTGAAGATTTCTGCCGGACCGAGGCTGAAAAGATACAAGGGAATACACTTGAAAAAGGCAGTGTCTATACCGGCGTGGTGCTGGATGTGGATGATAAAAACAAGGCAACCAGGGTACGGGTGGGAAATTTTCAGGGGATTATCCCGCTTAAGACCATGACCTGGGCGCGCCGTCCCAATCCCAAAGTGCCATATTATGCATCTAAAATCACCAGACCCTCCCGGGTTTTAACGCCCGGAGATGTCATTCAGGTAAAGGTATTGCATGACATCGACCAGACAGACCAGTACACGTTCACCCTGTACCAGGAACCCACGGCCCAGGCCGCATTGTTGAGCATTGCAGCGGAAACCGGTCATGTGAAAGCCATGATCGGGGGACAGGATTTCAAAGAGAGCCAGTTCAACCGGGCCTACCAGTCCCGACGTCAGCCCGGATCCGCATTCAAACCCATCATATATGCAGCTGCTCTGGACAAGGGGTACACCCCTGCAACCAGTATCATTGATTCGCCGGTGGTATATGAAGATATATCCCGGGACTTCATCTGGAAACCCCAAAATTACAAGGAAAAATTTTACGGACCCACTTTGTTCAGAGAGGCCCTGGTAAAATCCCGGAACGTTGTCACCATCAAGATCCTCAAGGATATCGGCATTTCCTATGCCATTGACTATGCAAGAAAACTGGGCATCACATCGGATATCAACCAGGATCTGTCCATTGCCCTGGGGTCCTCCGGTGTATCCCTGCTGGAGCTTGTCAATGCCTATGCCGTATTTTCCAACCTGGGCTACCTGATTGAACCGGTGTTTATCACCCAAATTTACGACCGGGATGACAATCTGCTGGAAACTGCCAAACTGGTCCGCAAAAAGGTCATTGACATGGACACCGCCTATATCATGACCAATATCCTGGAAAGTGTTGTCCAGTCAGGCACAGGGCGCCGGGTCAAGGCTTTGAAGCGGCCTGTGGCAGGGAAAACCGGCACCACCAACAACCTTTTTGATGCCTGGTTCCTGGGATATACCCCCAGATACACCACCGGTGTCTGGGTGGGAATGGATGAGGCAACATCCCTGGGAAAAGGAGAAACCGGTTCCAGAACAGCCAGTCCCATATGGCTTGATTTCATGCAGCAGGCCCTGGAAGGAAAACCTGCCAGAACCTTCACTGTACCCGAAGGCATTGTATTTGCCAAGATTGATGCCAAAACCGGGCTGCTGCCCATCAAAGAATCGGAAAAAACCATTTTTGAATGTTTTAAAGAAGGCACCGTCCCCAAGGCCCACACCCCAAAACCCAATACGGCGTCAGGTACGGATGATCTTTTCAAACAGGGTATTTAAGGATATCCACCTGGTCCGGTCCCATTGCCGGATCTACATGGATCGCAAAATCAACGTCTGGAAACACCGCTTTCAGGCGATGCAGGTTGCTGTTTTTATTCCCCCTGAGACGGGATTCATAACGGGGATGAACACATAAATTTATCTGTCCGGCTCCCTGGTCATATGTAAGATACTGAATCTTTTGTACAACCGTCTCATACATGATACGCGATAACACCAGGTGCCCGAAAGCCGGATGTGCAGGGCCGGCAATAACATCAGGATCACAGGTGCCCGAAGTCTGCAGCCCCGTACGGATCACTGCAACACCTGCCCGGGTGAAAATCCGGAGCATTTCAGCCGATATTGCCACTGCCCGGTCCAGTGTCAAAGGCTGGTATTCCCCATTTCTGAACCATTGGGCCAGCAGGGTTTTTTTCAGGACAAGCACTGGATATATCCTTGCTGTCAGCGGCTTCAACCCTGCCAGAATATCTGCCGTCCGGACCATGCTTTCCCGTGTATCCCCGGGAAGGCCCACCATGACCTGGATCCCCGCCCCCAGTCCCCTTTTTTCAAGCAATGCCATTGCCTGGATGGTATCATCACTGGTGTGGCCCCGGTTCAGCCGGTCCAGCACCTGATCGTTCATGGTCTGGGCCCCCAGTTCCACAAGACTCACCGGACAGGACCGGAGCAGATCCAGGGTGTTTTCGGTCACCGTATCCGGCCGGGTGGAAAACCGGATACCCTGAACGGCCCCGCTGTCCAGAAAAGGTTGTACGTCCGCCAGAAGGCGGTTGATTTGCCGGGGATTCAGGCCCAGAAAATTGCCGCCGAAAAATCCGAGCTCCACACGGGTTCTGGCACCTTTATATGTCAGGTACTGGCGGATGACAGCAGCCATGCGGTCTGGATCCGGCAGATTTCGGGTTTCCCGGGTAATGGCTTTCTGGTTGCAGAAGGCGCACTGGTGCGGGCATCCTGAATGGGGAATAAAAATGGGGATAACTAAGGGAGAAGCCATTCCCTATGTTTTTTTAAGCAGGTTTACGGCATTTTTTGCAGCATCCTGTTCTGCTGCTTTTTTGGTTTTGCCAAATCCCCGGGCGGTGATATGGGCCAGTTCCAGACGTATTTCAAAGGTTTTGTCATGGTCCGGTCCCGTCTCCCGCATCACCGTATATACGGGGGTGGTGGCAAATATTTCCTGGGCATATTCCTGAAGACTGCTTTTGTAATCAAATGTGTGGTCACAGAACAGCACCGTGTCAACAGCATTTTGGAACAGATCCTGGATCAGATCGCAGGTGGTGTCAAACCCGGCATCCAGAAATACCGCTGCCGTGACCGCTTCAAACGCATCAGAAAGAATGGAGTTTTTGTCGCCTCCTCCGGAAAGGGCTTCCCCCTTTCCCAGCCGGACAAACCGTCCCAGGTCAATGGACCTGGCCATATTTGCCAGCCCGGGTTCACTCACAAGGGTGGCGCGCAGTTTGGACAACTCCCCCTCTTTTCTGGAAGGGCTCCGGTTCATGAGAATATGGCCGATACAAAGCCCGAGCACGGCATCCCCCAGGAACTCCAGACGTTCATTGTCTGTATCGCAAACCCGCTGGTTTTCATTCAAAAAAGAGCGGTGGCACAGAGCGGTCTGCAGCAGGGACCGGTCAATGAACTGGTGTCCGAGATTGGTTTCCAGGATATCCAGGCGGTCATGGAGGTTGTGCATGGCTTCCAGACGGCTGGTCAAGGCTTTGAAAAAAGCATATGGCACCTGGATATTGTCTTTGCCCGTGCCCAGCTTGACCCCGGCATTGAAACTGCCGTGAAAATCCGATCCCCCGGTGACCAGTAATTTTTTCTTTCTGGCCATGGCGGCAAGATATTCTGTCTGATGGGCATCATGGTCGGTATAAAAAACTTCCATTCCCTGAAGACCGTAACTGATCAACATATCCAGGAATGCTTCCAGTTCCCCTGTACGGTTGAACGACAGCAGGCCCGGATGGGCCAGCACAGGGATACCCCCGGCATCGCGAATGGTCAGAACGGCTTTTTTACAAGATACCTTGAATTTGTCCACATAGGCGGGTTTCCCCTTGCCCAGCCAAGTATCAAAGGCTTCCTTGAACGAGGAAACAAATCCCTTTTCCTTCATCAGTTCAGCAATATGGGGCCGTCCGGTCTGACCGGCCCCGAAACGTGCAATGATCTCCCCCAGGCTGATATCCAGCCCGGCCTGGTTCAATTTGCTGATAATTTTGGGATTCCGCTGTTCCCGTGACAGCTTTGCTGTTGAAAGCATCTGGTTCAGGTTCCGGTCATACAGGGAAAATCCATACCCCAGAAGGTGGACACTGCCGATGGTTTCAAAATCCCGGGGCGGTGTACACGATATTTCCACCCCGGTCATGAATTCAACCGGAAATGCATGTATCTGATCTGTTATCTCTTTGATACCGTCAATGGAATCATGATCGGTTATGGAAATGGCTTTTATGCCCCTGTCCCTGGCAAGTTCCAGAATTTCCAGAGGAGACAGGGAGCCATCCGAAGCAGTGGAATGTACGTGAAGATCAATCAATTAAACTATCCGGTAGCATATCCGGTCAAATTCCCAGGGCATTCTCCATATCCTCATCCCTGGTCTTGCATTCAATACACTGTGTGGTCACGGGTCTGGCCTTGAGCCGCTCTATGGAAATATCTTCCTCACATGTCTCACACCGCCCGAACGTACCGTTTTCTATACGCTCCAGGGCTTTTTTTATTTTCTTTATCAATTTATGCTCCCTGTCACGAATCCGCAGTTCAAAACTTCTTTCCGCTTCATGGGAGGCCCGGTCTGTCGGGTCTGCAAAATTCTCTTTGGGCTTTGTCATGCCCGTAACCGTACTGTCTGCATGCTTGAGCAACTCGTTGAGCCTGTCTGTCAGCAAGGTATTGAAATATTCCAGATCTTCTTTCTTCATGGTCTCATCCTCACATTTAAAGGTCCGGGAACATTAAAAGAGGGTATTATACCAACATGTATGGATTTGTAAAGATATTATTGTTCATCTGGATATTTGCCATAGCAGCGTACCCGCTATGGGGAGCCCCTCATGGTGTCCTGTGAACGGACCGTCAGATCCGGAGGCGGGCCTGGTAAAATTTGCCGGGATGATCCCAAACAGAGGACGGATGGCTACACTTCATTGTTCCATAGGGTGGCTTGGTTCCACGCCCGCCCCTGGCGGTGTGCTGTGCCCGGCCCGTGATCTTACGGGGCCGGTTACCGTACCTTTTTTCAGCAAAGAAACTGATCACGCGTGTGCGGTTCTGTCATCCTGCCATGTCTGCCGGCCCCTTCGGATCTGACGGTCCTGGCACAGCACACCGCCAGGGGCTCCCTGCCACGGTCCTTGTGCTATACAATGCATTCGCAAATTATTAATTTTCTTCTGAAATATCCAGGTTGAAAAGCTGGCGGGTCACATTCAGGTACAAAGCATCATCCCGGTGGTTGCCGGTATTTTTTAAAAACAGGATCGGGTCATGGATGGCCCGGGATGCAATGGCCCGGGTCATGCGGCGGATGGCAGCCCTGTCCTGTTCCGGCAAATGATTGAGATGGGCCAGGGTTTTGTCACACTCCATTTCCACAATGGCTGTCATCTTGTCGTTGATGGCCTTGATGGTGGGAACAATGGCCAGGCTGTCCAGCCATTTTCTGAACTTGACCACCGCCTGGGCTACCAAGCGCTCAGCCTTGACGGTTTCGTGCTCCCGCTGCTGGATATTGGATGCCACAATGGTTTTCAGGTCATCGATATCGTAGACATAGGCATTGGACAGGGTATTGATTTTCGGATCAATGTCCCGTGGCACGGCAATATCAATGAAGAAAAGGGTCCTGTACTGCCGTTTTTTCATGGCCTGTTTCACCTGATCCGCCGTTATCACGTACTGGGTGGCACCGGTGGAAGAGATAATGATATCCACCCCTGCCAGTGCGGATTCCCGTTCTTCAAACCCCATGGCCTGGCCCCTGAATTTTTCAGCCAGGGTTACGGCATTTTCAAAGGTCCGGTTGGCCACCAGAACCTGTTTCACATTATGGGACATGAGATGTTCCACCGCCAGTTCCGCCATCTCCCCTGCCCCCAGCAGGAGTACACTTTTGGTGGACAGGTCGCTGAAAATTTTGTTGGCCAGCTCCACTGCGGCATAGGAGATGGAAACCGCATTGTCACCGATCCCGGTTTCCTTGCGCACCTGCTTGGCAATGGAAAAGGCCTTGTGCATCATCCGGTTGAGGAGCACACCTGACGCCCCGGCTTCCACTGCAGTTCTGTATGCCTCTTTCACCTGGCCCAGGATCTGGGGCTCCCCCACCATCATGGAATCCAGGCTGGATGCCACCCGGAAAACATGGCGCACCGCTGCATCCCGGTGCAGCACATAAAGGGCTGATGCAAATTCAGACACATGGATATGTTTTTGTGCACAAACAAAGGCAGTAACATCATCCACAGAACGCTGATTTCCGGAGACATACAGCATCTCGGTCCGGTTGCAGGTGGAAAAAATCAATATCTCTTTTATGTCCGGGTGCTGTTTGAGTGTTTTCAGGGCTGCCAGGGTTTCTTCCCTGGAAAAAGCCAATTTTTCCCGAAGTTCCACAGGGGCGGTTTTATGGTTTACACCAATGAGTATGATATGTGGCATGAGGTTCCCGCTATTTGGTGAATTCCTGGTGGTGACCGCCCAAAAACAGATTCACCCCCAGAAACGTGAAAATAATGATAGCGAATCCGATAATGGTCATAATGGCTGATTTTCTGCCCCGCCACCCTGAGTACAAACGCAGATGGATCAATACGGCATATACCAGCCAGGCACCCAAAGAAAAAACCTCCTTGAAATCCCAGCTCCAGAAACGGCCCCATATGGCTTTGGCATATACAAACCCGGTGATCAACCCAAAGGTCAGCAGAAAAAATCCCGTGACAATACAGGCATGGCTGACCAGGTCCAGAAAATCAAGGGAGGGCAGCCGCTTGAAAAAAAACCCCGGGGTTTTGGCTTTGATCCCTTTTTCCTGCAGCAGATACAGTATCCCGGCACCGCAGGCCAGACCCAGGGCGGCATCACCTGTAAAAACCAGCAGTATGTGGCAGTAGAACCAGAACCCTTTGAGGATATCGCCGGGCACCACCTGGGTATCCGGCAGCACCATGACCCCCAGCATGGTGCCGGATAAAATAACGGCAGCAAACAGTCCCAGCATCTTGAGCTGAAATTTATACTGGACAAACAAAAACATTCCCCCAAAGGCCAGGGCGGCCATGGAAAGGCTCTGGACCAGATTGTGAACGGGCAGGCCGCCCATGGAGATCCCCATGACCACAATGGCGGCAAAATGCACCAGGACCCCTGCTGTGATCAGGTAAATGGATGCCCTGTGTACCGGCTCTTTTTGATACACCAGATAAAACAGATATCCTGCCAGACTCACAAGGTAGAGCAAAAAGACAAACTGCAGCATGGTCCCGGCTGTTTGTAATCCATTCATCATGTGTTGTGTCTATTCCTCCTGTGATATCAGATCCTGAAAACAAAACCCGCTGCCCAGCAGCTCAGCCAGGATGGTATCAATGGCGGGAATGTCCTGGTCGGCGATCAAAGCCGGGATATTTTTTTCCATCACCTGTCTGAAAACCATTTTATGGCCCTCCGGGTCATGGCCGAATGCCAGCAGTTTTGTCCGGATGGCCCTCATGAGCATCAGAAACGTGGCATATTCCGGTCCATATGTCCGGTCCAGGTCCTGTCTGATTTTTCTGGCCAAAGCCGGGCTGGCCCCGCAGGTGGAAACAGCGCATATCAGGTCCCCCCGGCTGGTGACCGCCGGAAGGATAAAATCCCCCTGTTCAGGGGCATCCACACTGTTGCACCACACCCCGGCCGCCCTGGCATACGCCAGAATCTGCCGGTTCTGTTGGGCATCATTGGTGGCGGCAAATACCAGAAAAATGCCCGCCAAATCCCGGGGCTGGAAAGCACGTTTTTCCAACGCGATCCCGGGCAGTTTTTCCAGTTCTTCACACATTTTTTTAGCAACCACGGTCACCCGGGCACCGGAACGGACAAGGGTTGTCGCTTTTCTGGTTCCCACGCGGCCACCGCCCGCCACCAGGCATTTTTTTGCTTTGATTTTCAGAAAAACCGGATAATATTTCATGTCCCTGTCCTGTCTGGATATCTGCAAAAAATGTATCAGATTTTGCATGGTTCCATGGGGTATCTTTGTCCCAGGCCCGCCCCTGGCGGTGTGCTGTGCCCGGCCCGAGATCTTACGGGGCCGGTTACCGTCCCTTTTTTCAGCAAAGGAACTGATCACGCGTGTGCAGTTTTGTCATCCTGCCATGGCTGCCGGCCCCTTCGGATCTGACGGTCCTGGCACAGCACACCGCCAGGGGCTCCCTGCCACGGTCCTTGTGATACACAATCCATTATGACAAATATCCAGTACCCTGCACGGTGAATTCATTATGGCTGTCAATCCATTTCAGGGCTTCAAAACCGTCAGATTATTTTACCACGAAGGTCACGAAGAAGCCCTTCCTCTTTGTTCTTCGTGACCTTCGTGGTTTTTGAAACAATCAAAACAATATAGGCCATCCGACATTGGCCATAACTTACCTGATCTATGGTGTAATCATGTAAGAATGAATTTGCCCTGTGTTCCCCTTGTTTAAATAAAATTGATATTATATACTAATATCTTGTTTTTTCAATATTAATCATAAGGTCTGGATATTTGCCATAGCAGCGTGCGCTTTTATGAAGAGCCCCTGGTGGTGTCCTGTGAACGGACCGTCAGATCCGAAGGGGGCCTGTTAACATATGCCGGGATGGTTTTCAACCAGAGGGCGGGGTACCGCTCTTCATTGTTCTCATGCAGACAG